>JACZVE010000015.1 GCA_022572825.1 SAR324 cluster bacterium | reverse complement strand
CACCCAGGGCAGTAACACGGATTTCTGACGCGAAGAACCGGCGATGCAAACACGCTTACCAGTCTAGCATGATCCACCGCGCGCCGGTCAAAATTCCACGCTCGCGTACCGCGGGCTGGCGTTCGCCCTCAGGCGGATGCCCGATCCACCAGAGCCGCCAGGGGAGCGCACAGGAAGGGCACGAACACCTCGTCCCAGGCCAGGCTTCCATGCTGCGAGACGAGACGGGTGGGGTAAGGTGCGCGCTCGCTGTTGGGATCGCGCCGCTGCCAGTTGTAGCCGTCGTCCAGCATAACCACCAGGTCGCCCAGCGACCGGCGCACCCAGGCCTCGTGCTCGGCCGTGGCGTCGGCAGACCCATCGAATGGCGGCCCCAGCAACCCCTTGACCTCCTCGAACGCAAAGACGGCGCCCCGGCTCCCCACGAACTCGCGCAGCCAGGCCAGCACGGGAGCGTGCTGCTCCGGCCGCAGATACACGTGGAGCACGCGGCCCGAGTTGCCCACCGCTCGGGTATTGGCGTCCAGCCAGGCCTGGGTCTTTCCGTAGAGGGGAAGCCGCTCCCGCACGGTGCTCTGTCCGTGATCCGCAACCACCATCAGCGCGGTGTCGCTCACCACGTCAGGGGGCAGCGTACCCGCCATCCACGCCAGGCTCTCTTCGATATGGCGCACGATCAAGCCCATTTGCGGACCGTCTCCGGTCAGCACGTGGCCGAGGGCGTCCACGGCGTCCAGGTACAGCCCCACCCACCCCTGCTCCATGTCCTTCAGCATCGCCGCCGCCTTGGTGAACCCCTCCAGCGGTGCGTTGAAGCCCACCAGCGGGGTCGCTCCGTAGATGAGGGCGGAAAGCCCGCTGCCCATGATGGTGCGCTCCAGCAATTGATAGCAGGGCAGCCCGTCGCCAGGAGGCCGCTCCAAGATGCCGGGTTCCCGCTTCCAGCCGTTGACGTCGACCCCGGCGGCCTGCAGCGAAGCGTCGGCGCCGGGCACGGCCATGCGCAGCATATCCACCAACGCCCCCGGAAAATCCTTCCAGATCACGTGACCGGGCACGCAGTGCCGCCCGGGCGGAAGCGCCTGATACAGCGAGGTAAGCGCGCAACTGGTGATGGTGGGAAAGACGGACGTAATCCACGTGCCGTAGGCCCCATACAGCGCCGGAAAGCGCCGCGCCTGCGCCAACTCCTTGAACCCGAAGGCATCCAGACACAGCAGCAATACCCTGCGCGCCCGGCGCGGCGAACCCGGCGGCAGGTAGGACCTCAGCGCGGGATACCCGGCGGGCGCGTGGCCCAGCAGCTCGAACAGCGTCGGCATGACACCGGTCAGGCAGCGCGCGAAATCCGGGCGATAGAATCCCGGACGCAGCGGCCATCGCAACGCCTCCATGTCTGGATCGGGAGCGGTTGCAGAGGGTATCATGGGCAATGCCGGTTCGCCGATACGGTGACTCAAAAGTTCATGAAAAATAATTGCCTATGCATTTAGCTCAGCAAGCCATTGGTATGGCTCGCGCCTGAGTGTGTGTTTTCGTTTGTGAAGCCTCACCCCGCCTCACCACGTTCTTGCCTTTATACTAACCACAGCGGGCGGCACCCGGCAAAACACATTTCCGGCGGCGCGTGGCCCGCTGTTGGCGCGGCGGCGCAGTCGGGCCATCCGCTCGCCAGGGCCACGGGTCAGAAATGCGGCTCAAGTGTCGCCGCTGCCTGTCGATAACACGATTGAAGACAGGTTGCAGCCAATCCCGTGCCCCGCCGGTTGGATATGTGCGGGAAATTCGTTACATTGGCGCGCGCAGGCGCTTGGTTACGACTGAATTGGCGATGGAGCGTGCGAATTTGAATCTGATGGACCAAAAGGGGTTGCGGGTCGCCGTGCACGGCATGCTGGCGATGTGCGGCGTCATTCTGTTGGGTGCCGGACTGGCCATATTGAGCGGCGTGGCCGACATCGATGGCACGGACGACGCTACCTCCCTGCTCATGGTGCGCCCTGTGCCGGATTCCACCCTTCGCGCAGGCAGCAGCGCGGCCGCATCGCCGCCGGCCGTTTACGAGCCGGCACCGCCGCCTGTCCCGCCCCACATAGCGGAACCTCCCCGTCGCGAGGGCAGGCCCGGCCAATGGCACACGGGCCAGGGGATGCTCGCCATCGTCATCGATGACATCGGCCACGACCTGCAGACAACGCGCGGGTTTCTGGCCCTCAACGCGCCATTGACCTTTTCCGTCCTGCCGGGGGTGCGCCTCACGCGCGAATCCGCGCAGCTGATCGCGCGGGCGGGCCGTGAGTTCATCATTCACTTGCCGATGGAGCCGTTGGCCTATCCCGCAAAGGACCCGGGCCCGCGGCCGTTGCTGCTCTCATTAGACGGGGACGAAACGGCGCGGCGGGTGCGGGAATATATGGAGCGCCTGCCCGGCGCCTCCGGTGCCAGCAACCATATGGGCTCGGCCTACACCTACAACGCCGAGAAGATGCGTGTCGTGCAATCCTTACTGGACCAGCGCGACCTGTACTTTCTCAACAGCAGAACGTCCGGGACGGACGTGCCGGGCAGGATTGCGCGGCGCTGGGGGTACCGTTACCTGGAACGCGACGTCTTTCTCGACCACGATCCCAGCGAAAGGGCTATCGAACGCTATTTCCATCTTGCCGTACACCGTGCCCGCGGCCGCGGCCGTGCCGTGGCGATCGGCCACCCCTACCCGCAGACCTACCGGGTGCTGAAGCGCAATCTGCCGCAACTGCAAAGGCTGGGCGTCCAGTTGGTCACGCTGTCGCGACTTCTGAGCGACCGGAAACCGCCGGTGGCAAAGCTGGAAAAGCTCGAACAGCACCGCCGGCAAGCGACGCCTGCAACGGCCGGCGCGGCGAGGCCGCTCACGCCTCCGCAAGCCACGCACCACATTCGATGGGCGGGAGAATAGGGGCAATCTCGCTGGCAAAGTTGCGGCCCCGGCCGAACCTTTCCCGGTATAGCCGCCACCCCTCGCAGCTGTCAGGGCACATCCGCCCCGCGGCCACCAAGCGGGCCACCTCGCCTTCGTCGGCCCAATTGCCGCTGACCACCTCCTCCGGCTGAAAGCGCAGCGCACCCGCATAGACGCAGGCATACACCTGGATCAGGCTGGCCGTCACGGCGTCCTGGAAGCGGTGCTGGAAGAGATAGTAGACAGGCACGCCGCTGACGCCGAGCTCTTCGCGAAGCTCGCGGCAGGAATTCGCCGCGTAGGTCTCCCCACTGACCACCGTGCCGCCCACGCACATATCGAACAGGCCCGGGTACACATCCTTCCCGGGGCTGCGCTCGTGCACGAATGCCTGCCCACGTGGATGAAACACGAAGGTAGCCGTGACGCGGTGCAGCAGGTTGCGGCGCCGGATCTCGCCGCGGGGAAGCGACGCCAGCGTGCGGCCCCCCTCATCGATCCAATCCACCCATTCCTCTTCTGGACGCTCCATGGGCACCTGCCGACGATTTCCGCCGCTGACGATTCAAACCTTTCTCCATTCCACCTTCACCGTATCCCCGGTGAAGATGAGGCCGTCGATGCGGAAGCGAAAATCGGATTCCACCACCATCCCAGGCCGCAGCGCGGGGATGTAGGGCAGCACCAGTGTATGGTTGTTGTCGTCCCGTTGCGAGATCAGGCGGGACTCGACGGGCAATACGGCCTTCGTGTAGGGCCCGGCCGCCCAGTGCCCCCAGTACATGCGGCCATCGGGCAACTGGCACCACACCGCTTCCACCGTCTTCCACTGTCTGGCCAAGGCGTCCAAGGCATCCACGCAGCGGCCGTAATGCTGAAACCGGAGGCGCCGCTCGTCCAGATAGGCCGCTCCGGCGGGCAACAGAAAACGCAGACCCGTCTTCTGCTCGATCTTGGCGATCACCTGGCGTGCCGTACAATGGGAGAGGTTGATGATCACCTGCATTTCCAGCACGGCGCTCAACTCGCGGGCCGCCAGGCGCACCCGGCCCGGTGCCAGGCGGCGGGCCTCGGTGACGGCACCGGTCATCACCAGGTACTCCTCCCCTCCGGCGACGCCCACATACAGCTCCACCAGCGCGCGGCTCAACCCCTGCGGCTCTTCCAGCACTTCGAAGATACCCTCGCCCACATGATTCAACCGCAGGCGGACATAGTCCGAGGCGAGCGGCAGCTGATGCCCGTTGACGATCAGTCTCTTGTTGAGGCGCACCCGATAGGCTCCCGTCGTATTGCCAGGCAACGCTGACGACACCGGTTCTGTTCGCGCCGAACATCCACTCCACGGCCTCATATCTACGCGAATGCGGCCGTCCGCGACAATCCGCCCTTTATGGCGCGGAGCCGTCGGGCAGGGCACTGGCCCACGGGCCGCGCAGCTCCAGCAGCCTGCGGGGTTGCTTGGTGATGATCCCATCAACGCCCAAACCCATGAGACGTTCCGCCACGCTCGCCTCATCGGCCGTGTAGGCGCGGACGGCCAGCCCCGCCTCATGGCAGCCCCTTACGAGCGCCTCGTCGACCGACGCGTAGGGAAGGTGCAGCGCCTGAAACCCGTGCCGCGCCACGTAGCGCCAGGGCTCGATCAGCCGACCCGAAATCAGCGCGGCGCAGGGCAGATCCGGCGCATGGGCGCGCGCATCGAGCAGGGAATGATGGTTGAAGGACGACAGGACAACGCGTCCAGCCACACCGACAGCCATCACCTCCGCCATCACGGCCAGCACCAACCCGGGATATTCGAAATCCGCCGTTTTCAGCTCAATGTGAATTTCCAGTCCGCCAGGCGCCAGCAGCGCGAGCGCTGCCGCCAAGGTCGGCACGCCCTCTCCGGCGAACGCGGCGTCAAACCAGCGACCCGCGTCCAGCGCAGCCAGTTCCCCGGCGCTGTGCTCGCGCACGAACCCACGCCCGTCGGTGGTGCGCTCCAGCCGTGAATCGTGAATGACCACGGGCACTCCCTCGTGGCTGGCGTGGACGTCCAGCTCCACGCCGTCCGCGCCCAGCTCGATGGCCTGGCGGAACGCCGCCAAAGTGTTCTCGGGAGCCTCCGCGGAATTGCCGCGATGGGCGATGATGGGGGTCATAAGGCTGAACTCCGCGGCTGCGCTGAATACACGGGGGCGCCCCCCCGCCGGAAGCCGAGCGGCATTCGGCGGGCGAGCAGGGTACGATCACCCGCCGCCGCGCCTGCCAGCCGACGGAATGCGGCGGGGTTTCGCGCCGGCGCGCAACGTGCCGGCGAGGCATTGCGTGATTTCCCCGCATGCATTGTTCCGCATGCAATTCACCGCATGATCCTAAACAAATTGAAAAAATGCCGCTCGTCGTATTGTGCGGCGTCGGCGATTCCGGTATAGAGAATGCTGTGTCTCAACGGCTGCGTGCCCGAACGGCGCTGAGTTTTAACGGCACTGAGTCTTAACGGCGCCGAGTTTTGAGGCGGCACGTGCCGCCGAGACCGCTCTTGCCAGAACACATCCGCCAGGATCATTGGTCAAAAGGGATTTTGCCATGTCCAACGAGTTGATTAGCGCTCTCGAAAACAGGGTTATCACCGCGGTCGATACAATTGAAGGCCTGCGGACGGAAATCCACGTGCTCAGGGAAGAACGGCAGCTTCTCGAATCCAAGTTGCGGGAGCTCCTGCAAAAGATCGAAGCGGTCGATAACAAGAGCGCAGCGACGGCGTCCATTTCCCCCGCCGAACCCGGGCAATTCAGCAGCCACGGCAGCGTGCAGAGCGGCGCGGGCACCGACGATTCCTCTTCCGATTACTGAGCGCGGCCGCGGGCGGTGCGAGGTCAGGCTAGGCCAGGTCCGCCCGCAACGCGCCGGTTTGCACCCGCGCCCCGTGCAGAATCCTCCCTTCGCGCGGCACCGGCCCGGATTTCCGCACCGGCGGAGCCGCAGGGAGGCCCGCGCCTACGGCGTTGGTCTCGACGCCGGGTGACGATCGAACCGGCAGGGCCATGACCGTTCCAATGAAGGGGCGCCGCAATGGCCGTTTCGCCATCTCGCACTGATCCAGCACCGTTTCAGGCTATCCGTTGGCGAACCGTTGCTGCGCCTCGGCGGATCGGTGACGCAACCCGCCATCGTACGGCGCGTTCATCCCATCGCTCCGCGTGGAATTTCCGCATAAGTCACCGCGCGATGGCGGCCGTTTTCATCCTGCCGGCAATACTGGCCACGGCCGCACCGTCCCCCATGCAGGCCGCGGCTCCCGCCGCGCCGCCCACTCCGTTCGCCTTGGCCGTCGCGCCCTTCGAGGACCTGCGCAGTCCCGGTCAGGAAGCCTGGCTGGGGCGTTTCTTGCGGGAAAGCATCGCCAAGTCCTTCCTGCGCGTGCCCCAGATTTCCGTACTGGGTCTGGATGCGGCCGCCCAATGGCAGCACAAGCTCGGCCTGCGCGGCACCGATGCCGTGGAGGCCGAAAGCCTGCACCGGATGGGGATCGACGTGCTGATTCTCGGAAGTACGCAGCGGGTGCTCCGCCTGGCGGAGATCAAGCTGCGGGTGGTGAGCGCGCGCGGAGACCTGCTGCCCGAGACCGTGCACCTGCTGCGCGCCGACCTGGCTGGCGGATCGCCCGGCGCATTGCAAGGGCGCGTGCTGCAGGTGCTGCACCGTCTGCTCGCGCCCGCGGCGATGCCGGCGCTCCCCCCTCCACCCGAGCGTTGGGGCGAGGTGGAATCGCTGTTTACGGCGCTCGGCGAAGCCCCGCCGCCCGGCGACAGGTCCGCCCGGCCGGCATTGATCGCCAGGCTGAGGCCCCTCTCCGATGACCTCGCGCTGGGCGGCCGCGCCCATGAGGCGCTGGCTCTGCTGCATCTGGAACAAGCGCTGCTTCACGCGCAATCCCCGGCGCGGCGCCACGCGCTGCTGGCGCAGGCCCTCGAGCACGCGGCGACGGCGCTGGGCGCCGATCGGCGGGACACGGAGCGGCAGGCACTGAAGGGGGAGATCCATTACTTCCTCAAGCAGAACGAGCAGGCAAAGGCGCACGCCTCCATTGCCCGCATCAAAAACCCCCTCAACGGGCTGGCGTTCATCGTGCTCGGCTTGGTCGCCGGGCTCAGCACCGGCGAAAGCGTGGAACAGTTCAAGCGCGCATTCGCTGTCCATCCGTACCTGCGGCGCGCCAGCCGCCCCATCGGCAGCAGTCCCTTTCAAAGCGGCATCCTGGAACCGTATTTCCAGAAATGGGAGCAATTGCACGCAAGCCCGGTTACCTGGAACGGCGGCGATCCCCTGCCGGCGAACTACGAGAACCTGCTCACGGAGGGCATCGCCCATTTCGAGCTGCAACAATGGGATGCGGCGGAACCCCTGCTCCAGCAGGCGGCCGAACTGGAGGAAGGCGATCATCGGCCCTGGCTCTACCTCTACCGCCTCCTGATCGAAACCGGTCGCGCCGGAGAAGCCGTTCAGCTTCTACGGCAGCTCTCAGCGGAAAATCCGCAGCAGGCCGATATTCTGCACTACCTCGGCGTGGCGCTGCAGAGCGGTGGCGAGCATGCGCAAGCGCGTGAAGCGTTCCGCAAGGCGTTGGTGGAGCGACCCAACGATCCGCGCAGCGTCTACCACCTCGCCACGGCCGATATCGCCTTGGGGCGCTGGGAAGATGCCCGCGGCTCGCTGCGGACGTTGCTGCACGAGCAGCCTGAACACGCCCAGGGCTGGCTGCAGATGGGCATCGTGCAGGCCCACCTGAAGGATTGGGAAGCGGCCGAAGGCGCCCTGGAGCGGGCGCTTGCCATCGATCCAAACCTGCCTGACGCGCAGAGGCGGCTCGAGCGGTTGCGCCGCCGCCCACAGCGATAGTGTCCAACGTACGGCCCCGCGAGGTTGCCGGAGTCAGGGCCCGTTGCTCACGCAAAAGGGCTGTCGGGCAAAGCCGCCTTCTGCTAAAATACAACTCCGCCCGATCCGGAGGGCGGTTCGGCGAATTTGGGCCGATCGGCTGGTGCGGCAGGGCAGGCCCACGGCAGAGAAATTGCACAAAAATTTGCGGGACGGCGGTAAATTCTGCAGGCGAATTCCACCCACCCCATTTGACCGCCGGCGTTTACGGCTAATCCGGCAGGGCACCGCACGACAGACGTTTTCGCTTATGGGCGACAGCTTCGGACACGTATTCCGCATCACCACCTGGGGTGAGTCCCACGGTGGCGGCGTAGGCGTCGTCATCGATGGGTGTCCCGCGGGCATCGCCCTGCAAGAGGCGGACATTCAGCAGGAGCTGGACCGCCGCAGGCCAGGTCAAAGCCGCATCACCTCGCAGCGCAAGGAGACGGACACGGCGCACATTCTGTCCGGTGTGTTCGAAGGCAAGACCCTGGGCACGGCCATTTCCATCATGGTGCAAAACGAGGATGCCCGCACGGATGACTACCTGGACATCAAGGATGCCTACCGGCCCAGCCATGCGGACTACACCTACGAGCGAAAGTACGGGATTCGCAATTGGCAGGGCGGCGGACGGGCCAGCGCCCGCGAGACGGTCGGCCGGGTGGCGGGCGGGGCGGTTGCCGGCAAGCTGCTGCGCAATGAGTTCGGAATCCACACGCTGGCATACGTGATCCAGATCAACGAGGTACACGCGGAGATCGATGCCGGCGCCGTCACCGCGGAGGCCATCGAGGCCAGTATCGTACGCTGCCCCGATCCCGACGCCTCGGAGCGCATGATTGCCCGCGTCGAAGCGGCCCGTAAGGCCGGCGACAGCGTGGGTGGGATCATCCAGGCTACAGTACGCGGAGTTCCCGCCGGACTGGGCGAGCCGGTGTTCGACAAGCTGACGGCGGACCTCGCCAAGGGCGTGATGTCCCTTCCGGCCACGCGGGGAGTGGAGTTCGGGATGGGCTTTAGCTCGGTGCTGCTGACCGGCTCGCAGCACAATGACCCTTTCGAGATGCGCGACGGGCGCATCCGCACCGTCACCAACAAGTCGGGCGGCATTCAGGGCGGGATATCGAATGGTGAAGATGTTCTGCTGCGGGTTGCGTTCAAACCGACAGCGACCATCGCGCATCCGCAGCAGACCGTCACGCGGGAAGGAAAAACCATCACTCTGCGGGGCAGGGGCCGACACGACCCCTGCGTTCTGCCCCGAGCGGTGCCGATGGTGGAGGCGATGATCAACCTGGTACTGATCGATCATCTGCTGCGGGCCGTGACCCGCCGGGAAATCGAAAGGCTGCCCAAATTCTTCGACGGCACGATGCCATGAACAATTACTATGCACTCCTGGGAGTGCTGCCCAACGCCAGCCCCGCCGAGATCAAAGCCTCCTATCGGCAGTTGGCCAAGCGCTTCCACCCGGACGTTGCCGGCGGCAATAGCCGATATTTCGCGCGCGTCCGGGAGGCCTACGAGACACTCTCCGAACCGCGGCGCCGCAGGGCCTATGATGCGCAATGGCGCAGGCCCCGCGGACACGCTCGCCACGCCACAGAGACCGCCGGAAAATCCGGCAGCACGCAATCGGCGGGCAAGACCGCGCCGCAAGGCGGGGCGACCGCTGCAAAACCCGCGGACACGCGCGCACCACTGCCGCTGCTGACGCGGATCATGTCAATCACCCTACCGCGCAGTGGGCGATTTCAGTTGCAGGGATTGATCGGAAACATTCACATCGAGCCGACGCGCCCGGCCAACCTCTGGGAAACCACGCTGAGGAAGTACGGAGATGCAGATCGGGAAAGCTTGGCCCGCCATGTCATCCAGATCAAATTGAGCGGAGAGCGGAATCTGGTGCGCTCAATGATGCTCAAGCCGACGGATTTCGGGGTGGAATTTCAGTCCGCGACGGAATGGGAAAAGAAAGACAGGATTCGCAATTTTATTCAAAGCCTGTTGGGGGATGGCCCCCTCGGCGGTCTGTTCACCAGCAGGCCGTTCGGGCTCTACGGCACGTTCCTGCCGCTGACCCTCCACGTCACCGTGCCAGAGGGCACACCGCTTTACCTGCGCGACATTAGCGGCAGCATCATAGTGGGCGACGTGGAAAGCGAGGTGGTGGCCAAGCTGTTGGGAGGCGCAATGCGGGCCGGCCGGATCAGCAAAGCCCACCTGACCCTCTATGGTAGCAGCCGGGCCTTCATTGCGCGTACCAAGGGCACCATCGATTTGATGGGCTTCGGCACCAGTAAAACATACATCGGGGGAAACGTTTCGCGCATGCGCGTCGTGCTCGACAACGGCGCTCAGGCCGAGGTCGGCGGCACCATCACCAATCTGCTGGCCGAGGTGAACGGAAATGGCCTGCTCGAGGTCAGAAACACGGTGTATGAGGCGCACTGTGACGTGCGCGACTCGGGACAGGTGCGGCTCGCCAGGGTCACGGCGCGCCTTGATGGAACCTGCTCGCCCGGTGCCCGCGTGGTGCTGGAAAATCCCAGCCAGGACATGTCCATAGCGGGCTAGGCTCCGTTTGCTGCGGACCCGCAAGGGCCAAGCAATCTTCCCGCGCCTGGCCGTGCTCGTTGCGCGGGCGCACGCGCCTGTGCATAATGTCGCGCAGACGCGGCGTCCATACAATGGTGAATTCGAAATGCGGCGACGCTTTTCCGCGCAATCGGTGCTGGGCTGCTGGCTGATTTTCGCCATCGCGCTGATCGGTTGCGAGACCGCCAAGCCGCGGGTCAAGATCCCGGGGCGCCTTTTGTACCTGGAAGGGCAGGCACTGGCCGATGTAGCGGTTTACAGCGAGGCCGTTGCGAAATTTCAGGAGGTGGTGGATCAAAATCCCGGCACCCTGCTGGGAACGTTCGCATACCTGAAGATTGCGGAAATACACGCCCAACAGGAGGACTGGCTGGAGGCGGAAACCAACTATCGCCTGTTTCTGACGACAAACCAGCTCCGCCATCTCACCCCGTACGTGCTCTATCGGCTTATCACCGTGCATCACGAGAACAGCTTCACCGGCGTCTTTTTTCCCTCCCGCGAGGTGGACCGGGACATGGAACCAAATCGGCAGATAATCCGGGAATACAAACGCTTTTTCTTTCTCTTTCCCAAGAGCATTTTCCTGGAAGAGATACGCTCCCTTTATCGCGCGGCCCGAGACACGCTTGCCGAACACGAGCGCCTCGTGGGCGATTTCTACCTGCGCCGTGGGCATTACGACGCGGCGGCCAGCCGCTATGTGTATCTGCTGCGCACCTTTCCGCAATACCAGGACGCCAAAGCGGTGCTGGAACGATTGATTGAGGCCTACCGCCTGAATCAGCAGCCGGATCTGGCCCGCGAGATGGAGCGCCTTTACCGGCTGCGGTTCGCCCCGCCGGACACCGAAGGCGGCCAGGGGGCGGAGCAAGCCGCCGACCCCTGGGTTGCGCCGGGCGTATTTCATACGGCAGCGTTGCCATGACGCCACGGGAAGAAGATTGGCTGGCCCTGAACCTGGTGGCGCGAGTCGGGGGCAAGACGATCGACACGCTGATCGAGCGATTCGGCGATGTTGCCTCGGTTTTGCAGGCGCCGCCAGAGTCCATCAGCCACTCCTGCGGCCTGCATCCCGATCTGGCCGAGCGCATCTGCAATGCCCGCACCGTGCCCGCCTTCCTCATTGAAAGGCGGCTCGTGGAAGAACACGGCGTGCGCCTTATCCCCATCGACAGCGAGCAATATCCCACCCGGCTGAGGGACGCCTATCTGCCGCCCCCACTGCTCTACTGCCGGGGCACGCTGCCATTGCCGGAGGGCCCGGTGCTGTCCGTAGTGGGAACGCGCAGCCATACGCGGTACGGCGAGAAAGTAACCCGCCAGCTCATCACCGGCTTGGCGGAATCCATGCCCGCCACGGTCATCGTCAGTGGTCTGGCGCGGGGTATCGACGCCATCGCCCACGAGCAGGCGTTGAACAGCGGCCTGAGCACGATCGCCGTGCTGGGCGGTGGCCTCTGCGACATATATCCCCGGGAACATCGCGCGCTGGCCGAGCGCATCGCCGGGCAGGGCGCGCTGATTTCCGAATTTCACATGAATGAGCGGCCGCTGGCGCGAAACTTTCCCATCCGCAACCGCGTTATTGGAGCACTATCAGACGCAGTGTTGGTCATTGAAGCCGGTGACCGCAGCGGCGCTCTGATCACCGCCAGTTTCGCCATCAATTATGGGCGACCCGTGCTGGCCGTTCCGGGCAATATCGATCAGCCGGCCAGCCAGGGCACCAACCGGCTGCTCCAGTCCCGCCAGGGCGTAATGGTGCGGGACTCGGCGGATGTCGTGGCCGTGCTGCGGGGTGCGGATGGACCGGTCAACGCGCGCGCGCAACGGCCGCTGCCACGTCACGAAGCGGAGGGCAGTGGCAAGGCCGCGCAGGCAGGTGAAAAGGGGAACATCGTGGATTGCCTGCGCAAGGGGCCGCTGCACCCCGACGATCTGGCAGAGGAAATTGCCGTGCCGATCGAGAAGTTGATCGGCCTGTTGCTGGAACTGGAGCTTTCGGGCGATATAGTCCAGACGGCGGACAATCAGTACACGCTCGCCTGATTCTTCTCATCGGGAAGGCGCGGCGATTCCGCGGCTCATTCGTGCCGGATGGAGGAGGCCGGTCAATGCCGAAATCTTTGGTCATCGTGGAGTCCCCCACCAAGGCGAGAACCATCGCCCGCTTCGTCGACGATACTTTTATCGTCGAGTCCAGTGTCGGCCATATTCGTGATTTGCCGGATTCCGCCAAGCAGATTCCCCGCGAAGTGAAGGGGAAGCCCTGGGCCAGGCTGGGAATCGACGTCGACAACCAGTTCAAACCGCTTTACGTCATTCCGGCGGACAAAAAGGAGACCGTCAGCAGGCTGAAGCGGTTGCTCACCCAGGTCGATCGGCTTTACCTGGCCACCGACGAGGATCGTGAAGGCGAGTCGATCAGTTGGCACCTGCAGGAAGTGCTCAAGCCCGACATTCCCACCCAACGGCTGGTGTTCCACGAGATTACGCGGGAGGCGATCCAAAAGGCGTTGCAATCGCCCCGCGATATCGACAGCCGGCTGGTCTCGGCACAGGAGACGAGGCGCGTTTTGGACCGGCTGTACGGCTACGAGGTCTCGCCCGTGCTGTGGCGGAAGATCGCGCCGGCCCTCTCCGCCGGGCGTGTCCAGAGCGTGACGGTGCGGATGATCGTCAACCGGGAGCGGGAGCGGTTCGGTTTTCGCGCGGCTGCATACTGGGATCTCGCCGCGAAATTTGCGGGCAGCGATGGGCAGCCCTTCGCCGCCAACCTGGTCTCCCTGGGCGGCCGGCGCCTGGCCGTCGGCAAGGACTTCGACGACCGCACCGGCCAACTGGCGGAAGGGAAAACAGACCTGGTGCAACTGGACGAGCCGGCAAGCGAGGCCCTGCGCCGCCGGCTGGCGGATGCATCGTGGCAGGTGGTCAAGGTGGAGCGCAAGCCTTACACCTCACAGCCGCCGGCGCCGTTCACCACCTCAACCCTGCAGCAGGAAGCCAATCGCAAGCTGGGGCAATCCTCCCGCGAGACCATGCGCTTGGCGCAGTCCTTGTACGAGAAGGGCTACATTACCTATATGCGCACGGACTCCACCACGCTGTCCGATCAGGCACTCACGCTCGCACGCAAGCAGATTCGAGCGCTCTACGGCGAGGAATACCTGCCCGACCAGCCACGGCACTACCACTCCAAAGTCAAGAACGCGCAAGAGGCGCACGAGGCCATCCGTCCAGCGGGCGAAACATTTCGCCGACCCGACGCGCTCAGCGCCGAGCTGGAATCGCGCGAATCGCGGCTTTACGAGATGATCTGGAAACGCACGGTTGCCAGCCAGATGAACAATGCGCGCGGCCAGCGCATGCTGCTCAACGTGCAGGGGGACGACGCGGTGTTCCAGGCAACGGGCAAGACGATCGAATTTCCCGGTTTTCTGCGCGCCTACGTGGAGGGTTCGGACGATCCGGAAGCGGAGCTGGGCGATCAGGAGCGCATTCTGCCCCCCTTGCGGGAAGGCCAGGCGGTCACCTGCCACGAGCTGGCAACCGTGGAGCATTCCACCCATCCGCCCGCGCGCTATTCGGAAGCCGCGCTGATCAAGGAGCTGGAGAAGGAAGGCATCGGCCGTCCCAGCACCTACGCCAGCATCATCGACACGATCATCCGGCGGCGGTACGTAACCAAGGTCGGCAATCAACTCATCCCGACGTTCACGGCCATAGCCGTGGTACGGCTGCTGGAGCAGTACTTCACCCATCTGGTGGACGTGGAATTCACGGCCCAAATGGAAAATGCCCTGGACGCCATTTCCCGCGGAGAGCAGGACTCGCTGCCTTACCTGGAACGCTTTTATATCGGCGACGCGGACACACCCGGCCTCAAGCAATTGGTCTCCGCGGAAATCGATCCCCGCCAAGCTTGCACCATTCCGCTGGGCGATGCGGATCGGCAACATCCCATCAACGTGCGCATCGGCAAGTTCGGCCCCTACCTGGAGCGCGACGGAGAACGTGCCGCGCTGACCGTCGATATCACGCCGGACCAACTGACCATCGAGCGGGCGCGGGAAATTCTCCGGAAGGGTGCGTCCCCGGAGGTACTGGGCAAGGATCCGCAAAGCGAGCGCACCGTTTATCTGCGGCACGGACGCTACGGCCCCTTTGTGCAGCTTGGCGAGACGGGGGACGAACCCAAGATGAAGTCTCTTCTGCCCGGCCAGACCCCCGAGCAGCTCACCCTGGAAGACGCCCTCAAGCTGCTCTCGCTACCGCGGGAGGTCGGCCGCGACGCAACGACGGGCGAACCGGTCGTGGTGGATCTGGGCCGATACGGAGCGTACCTGAAACGGGGCAAGGAGACCCGCTCACTGCCTTCCGCGGATGCGCTGTTTACGCTCACCATGGACGAGGCGGAGGCACTGTTCCGCCAGCCGAAAGCAGGGCGGCGCGGCAGCTCACAGGTGATCAGGGAACTGGGCGCGCACCCGGAAACCGGCGTTGCAATCCAATTCATGACAGGGCGATATGGTCCCTACGTGACGGATGGAACTCTCAACGCCTCCATTCCGCGCTCGGTGCGACCGGAGGACGTGAACCTCGCCGACGCCGTGAACCTGCTCGCCGAGCGCGCGACCAAAGGTGCCGCCGACCGCGGCCGCCGCAAGGCCGACCGCTCCCCGGATGGCCCGCGCCCTGCCGCGGATCGTTCCCGGCGGCGAAAAGCGCGGGTCGCGAGCGGCGCGCCGGCGGGCGATTCGGCGCGGCCCGCGAGAAAGCCCAGATTGCGCAAGCGCGGCAGGCGCGCACGCGCGGTATCTTGAGAGAAGGAATCCACAGGTTGACGGGAGAAGCGGATGAATAACAGTTATGGGCCACTGTACCGCGCCGCCGTCGCAGTGGCATTCGTCCTCGGGTCGGCCTCCGCCTGCACCGGCTCCGCTCAATCGGAGCGCAAGCCGTTCCCGCTTACCCTCTCAGGCTCTGTTGGCGGCATGTCGGAGCGCGAAGCGGGAGTAACCGACCACCGTGACAAGCGCGCCCAATCCACCGCGTACGGCGGCGCAGCCGCTCCCAAGGAAGCTGCACGGCAAGCGCCTCGCGTCGAGACCAGCGGTCCTTATGCCGGCATGGTGCGCGTGCGCGGCGGCACCTTCCAAATGGGCAGAGAAGGCGGCCTGTTCGGGCTGGGCGGCGCCGAGCCGGTGCATCGCGCGCGCCTGGACGACTTCTACCTGGGGGAATCGGAGGCGAGCCAGGAAGCCTTCCAGCGGGTAATGGGGTTCAATCCCAGCGCAAACGAGGATCCGCAACACCCGGTGGAAAATGTGTCCTGGTGGCAGGCCCAGGAATATTGCGCCCGTCTGGGCCAACGGCTGCCCACGGAGGCTCAATGGGAGTATGCGGCCCGGGCCGGTGGGCAGTGGCGCGACATATTCGTCGCCAGCTACTACCTCCTCCACGAATATGCCAACTACGCCGAATTTCCTCCGGAGCGGGCGACGGTAGTGGGGGCGCCGTTCCAACTGGATAAGGACGGCTACGCGTTCGTCGCCCCCGTCGCGCAGTTCAAGACCAATGCGTGGGGATTTCACGACCTGTACGGCAACGTGGCGGAGTGGGTGAGCGACTGGTATGCGCCCTACCGGGCAGAGGATGCGCACAATCCGCCAGGCCCCGCCGACGGGGCCGAAAAGATCGTGCGCGGCGGTGCGTTCTACAGCCACGGCAGCACGGTGACGCCGTATTACCGCGATGCCAGGCCCCCCGACGACGGGCATTACAGCATCGGCTTCCGCTGCGCGGCGGACGCTCCGTAGCCCTGCTCGCCTGTTGTGTGCCCAGGTCGCGCCGTTTTGACGGCCTAGCCGGATAGATTGAACAAGGCGATACCCGCTACCACGAGCAGCGCGGCGACGATGCGCCGCCTTCCGAACGGCTCGCCCAGTACCAGCGTCCCGATCAGCGCGGCAAACAGCACGCTGGTCTCCCGCAGCGCCGCGATGGTTGCCATCGGAGCCAGGCTGAGCGCCCAGATGACGACTCCGTAGGCCGCCATGGACATCGCCCCCGCCAGTACGCCCGGCAGGAGAACGGCGCGCGGCAAACGCACGGGCTGGCGCAGCCCGATGTGCAGGAGCAGCAGTACCCAGGGAAGACCGGAAAGCACGAACAGCCAACCCGTGTAGCCGTAAGTGCCCTCCGCTCGGCGCACGCCCAGACCGTCCGAGAGCGTATAGGCAACGGTAAACAGGCCGGATGTCAGCGCCAGGGCGACAGGCCGCCACTCGCGCCGTCCGGGCAACCCACGCTCCAGAGTCAGGCT
>JACZVE010000014.1 GCA_022572825.1 SAR324 cluster bacterium | reverse complement strand
TTCCGCTCATCCTGGCATGAATTTCGCTATTTGCTTCCAAGCCCGCCGGTCAGGATCGCCGGTTGGGGGCCTTTGGACACGGTATTGTGGATGAGTTGTTCAATTTCCATACCAGCGGCAATGGTTTCTTTGCCCAGTCACGAAAATCGGCCGTCCGGGCGAAACTCTTGCTTAACTAATTCGTATTTCTGTCCGAGGGCGTTGATCGTACGAGGCACCCCCCATTTTAGCTCGCTGGGGCAGATAGCGACGGAGGACGATTGCAAACTCCTCCAAGCCGTTCAGGCTGTACTCGCCAATTCGGTCGCGGAACAGGACCCCTTTCGAGGTGATAGCCAATCCTCTCGACCTGTTGGTCGGAATCAGGGGCGGCGAGGACGGGTTGATCGGAGTACTGCATCATTCCGCCGGTGGCCGCCCACATCTTCCGGTCGGCGCAATCCGCAACGTCACCTGGAGCCGGCAGCCGGGGCAGCCGCCGCCCGGACATCGCTTTGCGCTCCACGGACACGGTGCTGCCCGGAGGGCGCGAGGGAGCGGAACTGGCGCAGGTAGCCAGGGGGCGCAAGCCCGACCTGACGGTATTGCACACGTCCGGCAATCGGGAAGCTGGCATGCTGCCCTACGCATTGCCGGACAATGGGATGGAACTTATCGAAAAGCCGTGCCGGCACAATGGGGTGGCCAGCAAATTTCGCGAGGAGTTGACCGGGCCAGCCGAATGAATCCGCATGGCGCGCACCGCGGTGCCGGGCTACACGTAATGCCGCAACAACTCGTCCATGCGGTCGATGACGTGGTCCGGACGCAACGCCTGCAAAGCCGCGCGCGCTTCCACGCCCGTCGTGACGGCAACGGTGCGCACGCCTGCCGCCTGTCCGGCGTGTATGTCGTGCGGACTATCACCGACCAACACCACCTCGCCGGGCGACAGTGCGAAGGTATCCAGCACGTGACGCACCGGAAGGGGGTCCGGCTTCCTGCGTTCCAGCGAGTCTCCCCCCACCACGATGGTAAAGCGATCCCAAACACCCAGCCCCCTGAGAACCTTCTCCGACAGGTCGAAGGTCTTGTTCGTAACGACCGCCAGGCTGCGGTCGCGGAAGTGAGCCAAAACCTCCGGAACGCCTTGCAGGAGCCTGGTTTGTTTCAGAGCGTTTTCCTCGTACCAGGCCAGAAAAAATCCAAGGGCTTCCTCGAATCGCTCGGACGCCACCGGTACTAGCTGGCGCACGAGGTATTCCGAGCCGCTGCCCACGTGCCGGGTAATCTCCGCTTGCGGCAGGAGCGGGAGCCTGAATTGGGCCCGCGTCCAGTTCAGGGCAGAGGCGATATCGGCGAAGGAATCGACCAGGGTGCCATCGAGGTCGAAGATCAGCCCACGCGGCACAGCAGCGCCCGCCATTATACCTCCCCGGCAGGTGGGCGGCGGTCCGAGCGGTGCGTCAACCGGTTCAGCAACTCCAGCCAATGCCGCGCCTGTGGTTCTCCGAGCAGCAAGGTGACCATGAAATACAGCGTGGCGCCGCCGGCCACGATGCCGACGAAGATGACCCAGTTCAGCAGGGAAAAGCTCCCCTGCGACCACACTCCGAAGCCGTGCAGGACATGAATCGCGGCACCCATCACCAGCGCCGTGACGAGTTGCAGCAGCAAGGAACGCCAGGGAATCCATTGCCCCAGCGGACGGGTTTTGCTGCGCACCAGCAGGGCCAGCAATGCGCATTGAAACCACGTTCCCAGGGACAGACCGGCGGCGAGGCCCTGCACCTCGAAACGCAGACTGAGCAGCCAGGCGAGCGCCCCTGTGACGATCATCGTGAGGGCGGAAACGAATACCGGCGTGCGGGCATCGCCGAAGGCGTAGTACACGGGTACCAGCACCCGCACCAATGCAACCGCGGGCAGACCCAGCGTCAACACGCGCAGCGTAGCCGCGGTTGACGACACGTCCGCGTAGGCAAACTCGCCGTGCAGGTAGAGCATGGCGACAATTGCCTGGCTGGCCACGGCCAGGCCGACCATGGCCGGAAGAATCGTGTACGACGTGGCGGAAAGGATCAGCCGAAGCGTCTCTCGCAAGCGGGGCCAGTCTTCTCGGGCCCTGTGCTCACTGAGGGTGGGCAGACCGGCTGTGGCGAAGGCGAACGTGAACAGGCCCAGCACCAGCTCGCTCAGGCGCGTCGCATTGCTGTAATGAAAAATCTGGCCGGTGGGCAGATAGCTGGCAATGACACCCAGGACGATGAGGTTCAGCTCATAGACCGCCAGCCCGAACAGGGAAGGAAGCAGCAGCGCGAACAACCGCTTGAGGTGTGGATCGCGCCAATCCGGCAGCGGTAGCGGCGCAACCCGCACCGCGAGCAGGGAGGGCACCTGCAACACCACCTGCGCCACACCGCCGGCGAGCACCCCCGCCGCCACGGACAGGATGGGTACGGGAAACCACCCGGAAAACCCCATCACGGCTGCGATGATGCCCGCATTGAGCAGGATGGGAGCGGCGGCAGGCGCGGCAAAGCGTCCCTCCGCATTGAGCACGCCCATCGCCCAGGCCACGAGCGATACCATGGCGAGGTAAGGAAAGGTCCAGGCCAGCAGACGCGCCGTCAGCGCGAACTTGGCCGGATCGTTCAAAAATCCGGGCGAAAATACGGCGGTGAGCGGCTCGCTGAGCACGATGCCGGAGGCGCTCAACACGATTGTCACCACCAGCACCAGTCCCAGCACTCTGCGGGCAAAGGCCCGCGCGGCCTCCGCACCGTCTTCGGCGCGCACCTGGACGTATATCGGCACAAAGGCGATGGTCATCGCGCCCTCCCCGGTCAGGCGGCGCAGGGCGTTGGGGATGCGGAAGGCCTGGACCCACGCGTCGGTAGCACCCGTGGCGCCGAAGCGGTGCGCAATCACCAAGTCGCGTGCCATGCCCAGGATGCGCGATAGCAGGGTGAAGAACGCGATGGTGCCCGCGAACCCGTACAGGGTAGCGGCCTCCGCGCGGGAGTCGGCGGGTGGTGCGCTTGCACCGTCTTGGAATGCGGGGTCGGTCATCGGCGGCTGCGTGTGTGCGGCCCCTGCCACCCCCGGAGTCGCGCCGCGGTGACCGGGCAACGCGATTCCAGGTGCGATGGTAAGGAACCGAAACCAGCCGGTTCGTCAGGGAACTTATGTATTCTTTTTGTCAAGGGCCCGATCCAGATTGTAGGCCGCGCTGATGAGTGAGAAGTGGCTGAACGCCTGCGGGAAATTGCCGGTCTGTTCCCCGGTGGGGGAAATCTCTTCGCTGTACAGTCCCAGATGGTTGGCGTAACTGAGCATTTTCTCGAAGATGAGGCGCGCCTCGGACAGACGCCCCGCACGTGTGAGGGCCTCGACGAGCCAAAACGTACACATCGTGAAGGTGCCCTCGCTGCCGCTGAGGCCATCCTCCATGTTGTGGTAGCGGAAAACCAGGGAATCGGACACCAGGTATTCCATCGTACGGTCCAGTGTGGCCAGCATGCGCGGGTCTTGCGGCGACACGAAGAACACCAGCGGCATGATCAGATTGCTGGCATCCAGGTCCGCGGCGCCGTAACGCTGGATGAAGCTTTGCTGGTGCCGGTCCCAGCCTTTCGACATGACCTCCGTGTAGATACGGTCGCGCACCGCCTTCCATTGCTGTGTGTTGGCGGGGAAGCTGCGGCTGTCCGCCATGCGGACGGCCCGATCCAGGGCCACCCAACACATGATTTTGGAGTATACGAAGTGCTGCTTTCCGGAACGGAACTCCCAGATACCGTCGTCGGGCTTGTGCCAATTGTCGCACACGTATTGCAGCAACGGCATGAGCGTTTTCCAGAGTCCGTAGGAGATCGGCAGGGCGTATTTGTTGTACAAATAAATGGCGTCCATCAGCTCGCCATAGATATCCAGTTGCAGCTGGTTGGCCGCGCCGTTGCCGATGCGCACCGGAGCGGATCCTTTGTAGCCCTCGAAGTGGTGCAGCATCTCCTCGGGTAGATCGTGACGGCCATCGATCCCGTACATGATCTGCAGGGAGCCGTCCGGATTCTTTTCCTCTGTGCGGGCGACCAGCCAATCCATGAAGCGGCCCGCCTCGTTGTGAAAGCCGATGCGCAGCAGCGCGTATAGCGAAAACGACGTGTCGCGGATCCACGTGTAGCGGTAATCCCAGTTGCGCTCCCCGCCGATCTCCTCGGGCAGGCTGGTGGTCGGTGCAGCGACCATCGCCCCGGTCGGCTCGAACGTGAGCAGCTTCAGGGTTAGCGCCGACCGGTACACCGTCTCGCGCCAGCGGCCATGGTAGGTGCATTGGGAGAGCCAACTTTGCCAGTAGTTGATGGTGTGTCGCAGCGCCTGCTCGCCATCCCACTGGTTGACGAGGGGATCCTCGCCGGTTTGGGTAAAGTTGAGGATGAAGGTGAGATAATCGCCCTCGCGGAGAGTGAATTCGGATGTCACGCCCTTGCCGACGGTCTGCAAAGGCTGCGGCGAACAGAGGCCCAAGGCAACGTGGCCGGAGCGGAACACCGCGCCCCGCTCCCCGACCTCCACGTGGTGGCTGGCCCGTGCGTAGTCGAACGCGGGGTAGCACTCCAACCGGAATTGAATGGAACCGCGGACGCAGCTCAGGCGCCGGAAAATCTGGCAAGGCTCACCACCGGCGCTATTCCCGGCATCCCTGACCGGCATGAAATCGTTCAGTTCTCCCACGCCGTCCGGATGCAGGAAGCGGGTAATGAGGACGTTGGTTTCGGGATAGTAGAACTGCTGGCGGTTGCAGGGCTGGCTCGGTGCAATCTTGAAGTATCCGCCCTTCGATTCGTCCAGGATGGCGCCGAACACACTGGGTGAGTCGAAATAGGGCAGACAATACCAGTCGATGGAACCGTCTGCACCCACCAACGCGGACGTATGCATATTGCCGATCAGGCCGTAATCGGAAATCGGCTTGTATCCCATTGGGCTCCTGTTCGCTTAACGTAAGGGTAATTGGCCGTGCGGCGGCAGGTCATGGCCATCCATGCACGTCCCTTGCCTGCCCTCCTGTCACGGAATAATCCACCATCTCTGGCCTCGGCGGATCCATTTGTCACAGGTTTCGACCCCGATTTACAACAAAACGCTCTGAAACTGATAGCCGTCGTTTTAAACAGCCATTTTGAACAGCATCAAACAGCATCGTGATTAATTGCGCGATAGAAAACGCTGTCTCGGAAGGTATAACGACACAGCAGCGGCCACGGCTCCTCCTTCTCGTTGGGTGAGCGATATCCCCCATTGCCTCCCTACAGGGGCGCCAGCTACAGCGCGGCCGAATGGCTCACGGGGGATCGGCAGCGATGCCGGCAAAGTCCGGCTCCACACGGCGGAATCCCTGCCGGCACACGGCGTGGATGAATTCCCGAAACAGAGGCTTGGTGAGGTGGGCGTGGCGTTTGGCGGCCACGTCCAGCGCTGCGAGCGCCCGCATCATGCGTTCGAGCTCCGCCTCGGAAAATCGGCGCGCCTGTGCCGCCAGCCTGCCGGCGATGAAAGGATGCAGCTTCAAATGCGAAGGCCAGTCCGCATCCGCGACGCCCAGCCGGCTCAGCGCGTGAATATGAAGTAGCTGGCGTACGTAGCGCGCCAGAATACCGATCAGGACCGGGTGCTCGTGCGGGCTTTCCGCCAGGAACTGTTCGACCGCCGCCAGCGCCCCCGCCAAGTCATTGGCGCCCAGCTTTTCCGTAACGAGAAACAGCGAGGCCACCCCGCCACCGCCCAGCGCCCGAAGGAAGGTGTCCTCGTCCGGCGGCTCCCCCTCCCGAAAGGTCAGCGCCAGCTTGTCCAATTCTCCGGTAAGCCGGCCCAAATCGCTGCCTACCTTGTGGATGACCAGCTCCGCATGGACACGATTTAGCCTGATGCCGCGCTCTCGCGCTTCGCGCAGGACGAGGTCGATGGGTTGGTAGTCGTCATAGGTCACGAACGCCTCGATAACGCCTCGGCGCTTTATGCCGGCCACCAGAAAACGGGACAGTTCGCGCTCTCTTGTGGCCCCCGCGGTGAGAATCAGACACAAGCCAGCGGGTGGCCGCTCCAACAGATGCTCCAGCAATCGGTGCAATCGTGCGGTAACGGAAGCGGACGCGGCGGCTTGCCTGTCGGACTCCGATTCGTCAGCAAAGGAGATGCGGCCCGGTAGCTTTGCGCGCAGAAATTCCTTTGCGTCCACCAGGCGCCGTGCACCACGGCGGGAGAGCACGAAGCGTTGCTCGTGCGCATCCGGTGCCAAATGCACCACGGGTGATCCGTCGCCGCCGGATTGCACGTCTTGCACCCAACGCTGGGCGGCAGTTCCGCTCTCGCGCGGGTCGGTAACGAGCAGGTCCTCCTCCAACGCCCAGGCGTCCTCCCCTTCAATAGGGCACCGAAACAACTTCAGCCCGCCAAGTGCGCTTAGCACATTGCGGGCCGCGCGATCGGAAGGTTTGACAGCCTCCAGGCTATCCAGCCGAACCACCCACTGTTCACAGAGGAACGGGGCCGACTCGCAGGCGATCTGGAACGCGGCGGCCATTTCCTCCGTCGCTTCAGCCGGTGCGGGCCTGATCATCTCCGCGGCGTCGAACCGTTGGTAGGAAAAATCACGCGGACCCTCACCCAGCACCTCATCCGCGAGCTTCCGGGCGGCCCGGTTCACGGAGAAGGGCTGGTTGCCATAGAACAGGGCCACAGGTGGCGGAGCATTGCGCGACATCGGTTTTAGAAACGGTTGCCAGGTTGCCGGAGACGGAGAGATCGGGCCTGCTGGTATCCAACGACAATACGTCGCGCCAGTCATTTCATGGCCAAGCCAGCGGTGCTACGCATCAGCCGCGGGCGCGGAGTGCCGCGCGCAATGATGACGCGCTGTCTAGCCGGGGCGAAACAACTGAATGTTGCGCCGCACGTTTGCCGCTGAGGTTGCGTTCAACGCGATCTCGGCGAGCTGTTCCATCTCCTCCAGGGTATATTGTGCCAGGCGGTCCTTCATGATGGGAATGAGTGGGGCGTTCATGCTGAGCTGGCGCAAGCCAAGCCCCACCAACACCAGACATCCTTCGGGATCGGATGCCAGTTCGCCCGTCAATTCCACGGGCTTGCCATAGCGAAGGGCGGATTTGGTCAGGCGCTCGATCATCATCAGCACGGCCGGTTCCAGCGGATCATAGAGGTGGCTCACGTGCGGGTTATTGCGGTCCACCGCCAGCACGTATTGGGTGAGGTCGTTGCTGCCGATGAAGACCAAGTCCAGATGTTGCAGGAACAGTTCGCAGGTGAGCACCGAGGAGGGCACTTCGAAGATCATGCCCAGTTTTACCTGCGGGGCCTCGTGACCATGGGTGCCGGCGAATACCTCGCGGCATTGACGATAGATGTGTTGCACCTCCTGCAACTCGTTGTATTGGCTGATCATGGGGAACGCGATGCGTACGTCTCCCATGTGCGCCACTTCCAGCGCGGCCAGGATCTGATTTTCCAGCAGCGGCTTGTGCTGCAATTGGTAGCGGATGGAGCGGCTCCCCAGGGAGGGATTCTCCTCACTGGGAAAGCTGAGATATGAAGGGGGCCGCTCTCCACCCAGATCCAAGGTCCGGAACGTCACCGGCTTACCGGTCGCGATGTCCAGCGCCCGGGCGTAATGCTCGACGAGTTCGTCCACCGTGGGTGGCGTGCTGCGCATCAGATAGATCGCCTCGGTGCGGTACATGCCGATCCCCTCCGGCCCATACTTGCGGTAATCATCCAGGTCCTGCACCAAGCTCACGTTCGCACGCAGCGTGATGGGCTGCCCACACTTGGTGAGGCACGGCACGTCGCGCAAGTCCTCCAAGTGGGTCAGGTATTCCACCCGGCCCTGCTGGTAGCGCTCGAATTCCTTGCTCAAGCCCTCGCCCGGGTTCACGAACACCGTACCCGTCTGACCGTCCACCATCACCTCCTCGCCGTCCCGCAGCAGTGAGAAGAGGTTTTCGATGCCGCTGACGGCGGGGATGCGCAAACTGCGCGCCAGAATGGCCGCGTGCGAAACGTGCCCCCCGATGGTGGTGATGATGCCCTTGATGCAGGTGGGGTCCAGCTTGGCCGTGTCGCTGGGCATCAGCATCTCCGCCACGAGGATGCCGGAACGGTCCAGCAGGGCCTCGCGCCCCGAGTCGATTCCCAGATGATTGAGCAGCCGCATGCCTACATCCTCAAGATCCGCGGCACGCTCTTTCAGGTACGGGTCGCCGATGGCGTGGAAGGCATTGAGATACTCCCTTACCACGTGCGAGACGGCCCAGGCCGCCGAAGCACCATCGGCGATGTGCTCGTGAATCTTCTGGATGAAGCTGCGATCCTCCAGAAACAGCAGGTGCGCGTGAAAGATGGCGGCCTCCTGTCCGCTGACGCGTTGGCTCACCTCCTGGATCAACGCCACGATCTCCTGCTCGGACTCATCGATCGCTCTCTGCAGGGCGGCCATTTCCTGGTCGGGAGAGCGGAGGGCCGCATACTCGGGCTCTTCGAGCCGCCCGCGATGAATGAGCACGACCCGATCCTTGGCCAGGCCCGGCGCAATGGGCAACCCTTCAAACTGAAAGGAATCCGCGGGACGCTGTGTCAGGCTCGCCTGCGCCGCCTCATTTTGGATCCGGTCGACCAGCAGGGCCTTGGAAACGAGCCCGGAGATCTGAGAGGCGATGGTGATGAGCAGGTTCTCCTCATCATGTGTGAACAAGCGGTTTTCCTGATTTTGCACCACCAGCACACCCAGGGTGTTGCGAAACTCGACGAGCGGCACACCCAGAAAGGAGGAGAGCCGTTCCTCATTGATGGCGGGGAAGTACTTGAAGCGGGGATGGTGGCTTACGTCGCGCACGTTGACGTGGTGAGTCTGCTCGAAGACGTAGCCGATCAGCCCCTCATTGACCGGCATCCTCACCCGGCCCACCGCATCCTTGCTCAACCCCTGCGTCGCCTTCAACTCCAACTGGCTGTTGTCCGGGTCGTAGATGTAGATGGAGCAAACGTCGACGCCCAGGTTTTCAGCCACCCGCTCGACCGTGTGGGCCAGCGTTTCATCGAGATTGTGGGACGTGGTGATAATGCGGCTGATATCGATCAGGGTCTCGAGAATGGCGGTCTGGCGCGTCGCCAGCCGCTGCAGACCCTCCATTTCCGCGCTGTTTTCAGCCATGATGCACTAATTCCGCGTCCTTGGCGGCCAAGGGCATGAGGCCACCCACCTCCGCCATGGCGGCCTGCCGGATCATATGTCGCGCCAATCCCACCGCCGCCACCGGGCAGGAACCCCTTCCAATGCCGAACCGCGCTGGCCAACTGCCGATGCGAACCGGCGCTGAGCTCGATACCCGGCAGCGATCAATAAATGGACGGGAAGACCCACGCACATCGAACGACCGCCTCCAGCGTTCCGGACGCAGCCGCCTCATTGGGGGATACATCTTTCTATGGTAGAAAAAATATAAGGATGCCATGATCGAATTAATAAATCACCCCCAAATTGCCGCGCCAGCGTGTCGCCACACAGTTCCGGCAGGCGCTGGGCAAAGGGTTGCGTGCCATCGCGGCAGGCTCCTTCGTCGGATGTAAGCACTCGCCGGCCTTGCAGGGCGACGGGAACCTATTTGTCGAAATAATGGGCAGGAGCCGCCAGGCGACATGGACAGTATCGCCAGGATAAACTTCACTCGCAACCGTCGGCAGGAGCTGACCGAGCTGGTGGAAGCAGCTGTGCGCCGCAGCGTCTTCCCAGGGATGGAGCTATTGGTGGCGCGCGGCGATGAGCCGCTGCTTCACGAGGCCTGGGGCACGCTGGAGTTGGGACCCCAGGCGCCACCGCTGCGGCCCGGTACCTTGTTCGACATCGCCTCGCTCACCAAGCCGCTCGCCACCGCGACCAGCGCGCTTATTCTGCTGGAAAAAGGGCTGCTGGATCTGGAGGACAGGGCCGCGGAGTTCTTTCCCGAGTACGACACCGCGGACAAACGGGGCATTACCCTGCGCCACCTCCTCACGCACACATCCGGCCTGCCGAAATGGGCCGATCTGTACAGCGGCACGCAAAGCCATGCCGCCGCGCTACAGCGGCTGCTGACCGTGCCGCTCGAGCACCCGACCGGCACGGTGATGGTGTACAGCGACCTGGGCTACCTGTTGCTGGCGGAAATCGTGCGGCGGGTCTGCGGGCAGAGCCTGAGCGAATTCTTTCTCCAGCACATCGCCCATCCGCTGGAGCTGAAACGCACGGCGTTCAACCCCCTGGAAGGCGGCTGGGACATTCCCATCGCGCCGACACAGTACTGTACCCTGCGCCAGCAGTTGTTGCGGGGCATCGTGCACGACGAGAACGCCTATGCGTTCGGAGGGGAGGGGGGCAACGCGGGCCTCTTCTCCACGGCGCCCGACCTGTTTCGCTTTGCGCGCATGATTCTCGGCCAAGGCGAGCTGGCAGGCGTGCGGCTGATCTCCCGCCGCACGGTGGCGCTGATGACGGCCAATCACAATCCCCCCCGCCTGGCGCCGCGAGGGCTGGGTTGGGACATCAAGGGGGAGGCACGGGGCTACGTCTCCTGCGGCGCGCTGATGGGCAGTGGCGCCGTCGGACATACGGGCTTTACCGGAACCTCCCTGTGGATGGAGCCGGATACGGGGCTGACCGTGATCGTCCTATCCAACCGGGTGCACATCTCCCGCGACCGAAATCAGGCCGACATGATCCGCTTCCGTCCCCGCCTGCACAATGTGGTGGTGTGCCTTTTCGGGGAGTGAAAAGGGCCGCTGCGCGACAGCGGTACCCCGCGCCAGGCCATGAGTTACCGCGTGCGGGTGCTCGCCTACTCTGCCCCGCTTTTCCTGCGCCGCTCGAGCGGAAAGATCTCTCCCTCCTCGATGAGCACGCGCGCCGTGTTGCCGATGCGTTTTTGAGCGGCCTCGATTTGTGAGACGGGAGTCGGCCCCAAGCCTTCGATCGCTTCGCGGATTTTCCGGGCGGACTCGTCTGACATGTTGCGCAGGACGTGGCGGAAGAGGGGTTCGTCGGCCAGCTTGAGCGCCAGCACCAGATCGTCCCCCGGGGTGCGCTTGAGGATCAGCTGCATGCCGTAGTTATCGATCTTCAGCAGTTCCGCAAAGGAGAAGATGCGCCGGCTGATGCGCTCGGCCAGCTCGGGGTTCTTGTGGCGCAGATGCTCGATGAGCGCGTCCTCCACGAGCTTGGGGGCCGTGCCGAGCACCCGCGCCACGCGCACCTCCCCTGCCGGCGCCTCGTGGGTGCGCGGGCGGGCAGCGGTCATCTCCTCGCCCAGCGAAGCCTCGATCTCGTCCAGCCATTCCTGCGGCACCGTGCGAATTTGCGCGTAGCGGATGAGGATGTCCTGCTGCATGCCCTCCGGCAATGCCGCGATCACGTCACGGGAAAGCACGGGGTCGCCCAGGTTGGCCAGGATAACCGCGATGACCTGGGGATGCTCCTCGGCGAGAAAGGCCGCAATGGTGCTTGGATCGTGCCACATGAGCTGTTCCAGTCGGCTTTCGGGCTCCCCGGTCACCAGCCCCTCCACCACCTTTTGCGCCTGCTCCTCGCCGATCGCAGGTGCGAGAATTTTCTTGAGATACTCGACCTTGGTCACCGGTGGGGCCGGCAGAAACCGTCCCTTTTGTGCAACCAGATAAAACTCGTTCACGACCCGATCCACGTCGGACGGCGTGACGTGCTGAAAGCGGGTCATGTACTGGGAGACGTTCTTGATCTCGCTCTCGTTGAGATTCTTCATCACTTCCGACGCCGCATCCTCGCCCAGCGACAGCAGGAGGATGGCGGCTTTCTGGGGTCCGCTCAGGCGCGACGCCATAACCGCTCCGGGTTCAGGATGGTGTGGGAGGGTGCTTTGCGGATCGCCGGGAGCGCGGGCTGTGTCCAATGACGACCCATCGGGCAGGGCGGGGCATGGCACCTCCATGAGCCATGGCCGGGGAAAGGGTCACATCCGCCGCGTCAGCGCGGATTACCCGCCGCCTGGCGCGTTCGGGTGACGTTATCCCAGTACGTATCAAACTCGTTGCTGTCCTTCAGCAATATCCTGCGGCCATCAACGACGCGGCCAAAGGGTGTGTCCGCCGCGGCGTACGCGCGGAAGGCGACCCAATGCTCCTTGCGCAACGGCTGGACAACCTGCTCCAGGAACCTTCTCACGGTGTAGGCGCGCCCCTCGTACTCGATGCCGCCCTGGACATTGAGGGTGTATTCCAGTTTGAACGTGGGCCGCCGGGCGCGGCGGCGACGCCGTTCGGCCAGCAGGCGTTCGCGCTCCACCTCCTTGCGCTCCTCGGCCATGAAGCGCTCCACCACCGTTTCCAGCTTGGCCAGCGCCTCGGGGACGTTCACCTCCTCGCCGATGATGCGGGCAAGGCTTTGCTGGACCGATTCCAACTCCTTTTCCGAAATCTCGTGCTGAGACCTGATGAAGAACAACAGCAGGGTGAAGAATGCCACCAGCAGGAACAGCAGATCGATGAAGACGATCAGCGGGCCCTGGGACTTCTTCTCCTCGGCGGCGATGATCATCGCTGCAGTTATCCGCGTTCCTCGAACAGCCGCACGGGAGAGTCTCCCGCTTCTTCCTTGCGCTCCTCGTCGAGGTGGGTGAGGCCCGAGGCCGCGTCGGAGGGAAACACCTGGGCGCGTACCGCGCGATCCGTGCTCAGCAGCCGCCCTTTATTTGCCGGCAGCGGCCCCACCCGGCTGGCCAACTGTTCCAACAGCAGCAGCGTGTCGTGGGTCAGCAGCCGCAGCTGCATCAGGTCGTGCTCGATGCGCTCGGAAGATCCGGCGCTGGCCGAACCGGGAAGCTGCTTGACGTGATTCAGATTGGTTGCGAGCCCTTGCACCGCACCGGTCAACTGCTCGATAGCCTGCTGTTGCCGATCCAGATGTTTGCGATCCACCGCGTCATGGAACGCACGCAGCGTGTCCTTGACCTGGAGGGCGATCTGAGCGGTTTCCTTGGCCATCGCTCCGCTGTCCACGTGCTGCTGAAACTCGGTGAACTCAGTCAGTGCCTGGGTCAGGTCGTTGAGAGTGGCGTGCAGCCGGTTCTCGTTGATGCCGCTGGCGGGAGCAGGAGCCGACGGGGACAGCGGCATGGCGGAACGGCCATGGCCGGTGAGCAGCGTGCGCTCCAGTACGCTTTGCTGGGTAGGCAGGATGAACATGGCCATCAGCGTCTGCATGGTGCTGAGGATCTCGTTCATGGAGCGATCGTTGCGCATGTACAGCGGCCTGAGGATCAGCACCAGGATATTCGCCACCACCGTAGTGCCCAGAGCCGTCCCGAAGCCGGCGATAATCTCCAGCTCCGGGGCCAACACACCCGCACGAAAGGCGAGGAACATCCGCATCAGCCCGATCAGCGTGCCCAACAGCCCCAGCTGGGGCAGCACCTCGATCATCGTCCAGACCAGCTTCATGCCGCGTTGGGAAAGCAGGGTCTGGATTTCGGCGATGGACGCGTCCTGATCGACCCACGTGCGGCGGTTGCCCTGCTCGAAGGTACGCAACACGTTCTGGTAATGAATTTGCAGCAAACGGCTGCGAAAGATGCTACGGTGCTTCTGGCGGCGGGAAAGCACGCGCAGAAAGCCCATCCCCCTGGCGTCCCGCTCCTCCTGCGGACCGCGGGTGTGCCTGTTGATCATGTCCGAGTCCAACTCCAGCCGCAGACCCTCGATGTGGAAGAACAGCGCGTCGCGGAACACCACGAACAATGAGATGATCAGCACCATCCCGATCGCGCCGTATACCAGCACGGGGGCGAGCAAGGGACTGTAATACCCCAATGCCAGCGCGACGGTGACCGTGGTGAAATAGATGAAATTGCCCTGCAGTGGGGAGCTGATGTAGATCTTGTGGGGGGGCAGATCGATCCGCTTGGCTTCCTCTTCTCTTTCCTGGGCGTCCAGAACCTTCTGCTCGGAGTACTCCTGCCAGGTGGGAAAGTTATCTTCGACGCGCTTTTCGATTTCCCGGCCGCCCAGCAGACCCGACAACCATGCCACTCCCAGCTTTATGCTGGAATCGGCACTGGCACCGCCCCCGGACGTGAATGGATTTCTGTCGAAAAAGGCCATCGGCCCATCATCGCTGGTTAAAAGGTTGTTCCGCGGTTACCGGGAAAAACGCGCCGCAACGATAAAGTGTTCCCGCGCAAATCACAGCCTGTACTAACCGCTAGTCTAACACATCGATCATTTTACGGATAATTGCAAATTTGAGGCCCCGTGCCTAAGCTAGGAGGTCGCGCGGCATCGGATTCACGATGAGACGCGGTGTCCCTTTCGCGATGCGGCTCGATGGCCATTGCGCGATGGGTGCGCCGCGGTATCGCGCGATAAGCTCAAATCCCCCAGTGAATAGAAACGACGGCGCACCGATGAACGTTACGTCCATACCCTGCCTGCGCGACAATTACGCCTATCTGGTCGTGTGCAAGGAGACCAACCAAGCCGGCATTGTGGATCCGTCCGAGGCCGGCCCGGTGCTGCGCGCCGTGCAACGCTCCGGCGCCGACCTGGTGGCGATCCTCAACACCCACCATCACTGGGATCATATCGGGGGCAACAAGGAGCTGCTGCAACGCTACCCCAGCCTGAAGGTCTACGGCCACGGCTCAGATAAAGGGCGCATCGATGGCCAGACGCAGTTCCTGGAGGCAGACGAGTCCTTCGCCCTGGGCAAGCTGGAGGTTCGGGTGCTCCACAACCCGGGCCATACCACAGGCGCGGTGTCCTACGTCATCGAGGACTGCGTGTTCACCGGTGACACGATGTTCGCCGCGGGCTGCGGGCGGTTGTTCGAGGGTACCCCGCAAATGATGTACGACTCGCTGTGCAAGGTCATCGGGGGCCTGCCGCGGCAAACCAAGGTGTACTTCGGCCACGAGTACACCGAGAACAATCTGCGCTTCGCCGCGAAACTGGAGCCCGACAATACCGCGGTGGCGACCAAGTTGGGCGCCGCGCGCAAGCAGCGCAGCGAGGGCGAGTTCACCACGCCCTCCACGCTGGCCGACGAGTGGAGTACCAATCCCTTCATGCGCGTGGACAGCGCGACCATTCAGGCCGCCGTGAAACTGGCCGATCCCTCCAACGATCTGTCTCCGGTTAACGTGCTGGGCGTCGTACGCGGGATGAAGGACCGTTTCTAGCCCCACGGGCCAATCCGTTAAATCCAGAACCGAGGAGCAGCGAGCGTGGCCAAGATCAAGGTGCGAAATGCGGTGGTGGAGTTGGACGGCGACGAGATGACCCGCATCATCTGGGCGGAGATCAAGAACCGCCTGATTCTGCCCTTCCTGGACGTGGACCTGAAGTACTTCGACCTGTCGGTGCAACACCGGGACGAGACGAATGACCAGGTGACCATCGATGCCGCGCACGCCATCAGGGAATACGGCGTGGGTGTGAAATGCGCCACCATCACCCCGGACGAGGAGCGCGTCAAGGAGTTCGGGCTGAAGCAGATGTGGAAGAGTCCCAACGGCACGATCCGCAACATCCTCGGCGGCACCATCTTTCGCGCGCCCATCGTCTGCAAGAACATTCCGCGCCTGGTGCCGGCCTGGAAGAAGCCCATCGTCGTCGCCCGTCACGCCCACGCCGACCAGTACAAGGCGACCGACGTGAAGATTCCCGGCAAGGGCCGCGTCGTGCTGCGCTTCGAGCCGGAAAACGGCGGCGCGCCGCAGGAGTGGGAGGTAAACGCGTTCGAGGGGCCGGGCATTGCCATGGGCATGTTCAACACGGACCAGTCGATTACCGATTTCGCCCGCGCGGTGTTCAACTTCGGGCTGGATCAAAAGCTGGACACCTACCTCAGCACCAAGAACACCATCCTCAAGACCTACGACGGCCGCTTCCGCGACATATTCGCCCAGATATACGAGGAGGAGTTCCAGGCCCAGTATCAAAAGGCGGGGCTGAGCTACGAGCACCGCCTGATCGACGACATGGTGGCGCAGATCCTCAAATGGGAGGGCGGGGTGCTGTGGGCCCTCAAGAACTACGACGGCGACGTGCAGTCCGACACGGTGGCGCAGGGGTTCGGCTCGCTGGGACTGATGAGCTCGGTGCTGCTCACGCCCGACGGCAAGACCATGGAAGCCGAGGCGGCCCACGGCACGGTGACCCGCCACTACCGCCAGTTCCAGCAGGGCAAGCCCACCAGCACCAATCCCATCGCCAGCATCTTCGCCTGGACGCGCGGCCTGGCACACCGGGGCAAGCTGGACGGAACCCCTGAGGTGGGGAGGTTCGCCCAGACCCTGGAGAAGGTCTGCGTCGACACGGTAGAGGGCGGCAAGATGACCAAGGATCTGGCCGGCAGCATCCTGGGCACCACCAACCCGCCCCCGGATACCTGGCTCACCACCGAGCAGTTCATGGCCCTGCTGGAGGCCAACCTCAAGGCGGCGGTGGGGGGGTAGGCGACATTAGAAGGCGAGAGCGTCCCCCTGAATCCATAATAGCACCCCCCCAAATTCATTCCGTACCGCTAACAACTCGTGTACCAATTTTGCAGATCCGGAAGCACGGTCTCGAGATATCACAATTTAAGAAAATCTAATGTCAATGTACCGTTCGCCGTCTTGTGATTCGATAGGCCCGCTGTTGAAGAATGACGAATGTTGCCGTAATTGTCGAACATTAGACCTACCTACCCTGGCGGTAGGCCCTTGTCGTCGACGCGCCCACG
>JACZVE010000294.1 GCA_022572825.1 SAR324 cluster bacterium | reverse complement strand
CTGCCTGCTGCAACAGGAGTGGGAATCTTGCAGCATGGCAGGTGCAGTCCGCGGATGAACGGACCACCGGCTTGGCCCAGCGCCGATCATAATTCTGCGCCGCACCATGGAAATACTAGCTGCTGCTCGGAGAGCGGTTCCGGCGGGGCATTGTCGAGCTGATGGAGGCCCAGGCCCAGCAGGCGCAGCTTTTGCCCCATCAGGCCGGACTGCCGGTACAGCGCGGTCGCGCAGGCGAGGAGTTCCGCGGCGTCGTCCGTATGGTGGTCAAGGGTCACGCTGCGCGTATAGGTCCGGAAGGGGGCGGTGCGCAGCTTGAGCGTGACCGTCCGTCCCTTGACGCCGGCAGCCTTGAGACGATCCGCCAGCCGCTCCGAGAGGTCGGCCAGCCGTTCCAGCAGCCATTCCGGCTCGTCGTGATCGTCTGCAAAGGTGTCCTCGATGCTGACGGATTTGCGCTCGCGGTACGGCTCCACCGGGCGGTCGTCGATGCCGCGGGCGATGCGGTGGAAGTGAGCGCCGCGCTTGCCGAAGCGGTGGGTCAGCTGTGCCAGGGGCAGGGCGGCCAACTCGCCGCAGGTGGCGATGCCCATCCCTTCGAAGACGCGCAAGGTGGCGCTCCCGATGCCTGGCACCTTGCGCAGCGGGAGCTTGCCGACGAATTGCGCCACGTCCTGAGGGCGAATCACGAACAGTCCGTCCGGCTTGTTCTCATCCGAGGCGATCTTGGCCAGGAATTTGTTGGGCGCGACACCCGCCGAGGCCGTCAGTTGTGTCTCGCGCAGGATGTCTTCTTTGATGGCTTGCGCGATCCGCGTCGCCGAGGGGTTCCCCAGGTGATTGTCGGTGACGTCCAGATAGGCCTCGTCCAGGGAAAGCGGTTCGACGAGAGGCGAGTAGCGGTGAAAGATGTCCCGGATCTGCCGGGAAACGGCGTGGTACTTTTCGAAGTCGGGCGGGATGAATACCGCAGCCGGACAAAGCCGGTAGGCCCGAGCGCAGGGCATGGCGGAATGGATGCCGAAGCGGCGGGCCTCATAGCTGGCCGCGGCCACCACCCCCCGGCTTTGCGGCGATCCGCCCACCACCACGGGGCGGCCGCGCAGTGACGGGTCGTCACGCATCTCAACGGACGCATAGAAGGCATCCATGTCAATATGGATGATTTTGCGCACCGCCACTCTCTCATCCGCCACACGCATGAACAAAGGTTTACCATAGGATGCGCTAAAATTCAAAATCGGCGCGGCGGCTTAGGAGGCTCCGGAAGGTCCAGCGGCGCCACGGCGCCCCACCACGCCTTGACAAAGGCGCGGACTCCCCCGAGATTTAGGAACCGGCACGCTCGCGCCGTTCATTTTCCAAGGAACCGCGATTGTGCGGGGCAGGGAGGCTCCAGGTAGGAGTATGAAGAACTGGATTGTGGGAAACTGGAAAATGAACGGCTCGCAGGACGCGGTAACGGACTACGTGCCGGCCCTGCTGAACGGGCTCGCCGAGTTTACCGGGTGGGAAAAAAGTGCGCGGGTCGTGCTTTGTCCTCCCTATCCCTATCTGGGCATGCTGGCGCGAGCGCTGATCGGCTATCCGATCGCCGTGGGCGCGCAGAATGTCAGTGCGCAGCCGCAGGGAGCGTTGACGGGCGAGGTCTCTCCGCACATGCTGGCAGACCTGGGCGTAACCGTGTGCATCATCGGTCATTCCGAGCGGCGGCGGCAATTCGCGGAGAGCGACGACTTTATTGGCGAAAAGCTGCGGGCGTTGCTCGAGATCGGGTTGACTCCGATTCTCTGCGTCGGTGAAACGCTGGCCGAGCGGGATGCCGCCGGTCACATGGACGTAGTGCGGCGGCAGGTGCTGCGCGCGACGGAAGACGTGAGTGCGGAAGCCCTGGCGAGAGCGATCATTGCCTACGAGCCCGTGTGGGCGATCGGCACCGGCGTGAACGCCACGCCGGAACAGGCGAACGAGATGCACGCGTTCATCCGCAATTTGTTGGACGAGCGCTTCGGAGCGGAGACCGCGGGCAGGGTGCCGATCCTGTACGGGGGCAGCGTGAACCCCGCCAATGCCGGAGCGCTGATGTCGCAGCCGGAGATTAACGGCACGCTGGTCGGCGGCGCAAGCCTGAAATCGGAAACCTTTCTGCCCATCATCGAGCACAGCCTAACCTGAGCAGGACACCATGTTTGTCGCCTTGGTCATCGTTCACGTCGTGGTCGCCGTCTCGCTGGTGCTGATCGTGCTGCTTCAGACCGGTCGCGGAGCCGAACTTGGGGCCGCGTTCGGCGGCTTAGGCCAAGCCACGTATGGGCGGGGACAATCCACCTTCATTTCCAAATTGACGACTGTGATGGCGATCATCTTCATGAGCACCTCGCTGTCGCTGGCCTTCATCTCCATTGAGCGACCACGGAGCTCCATTCTCACACCCGCGGATTCCCGGCCCGTGACGCCCGGCCAAAGCGCGAGCGCGCCGCAGCAGCCCTCCGCGGCCGGCTCGCCACGCGCGCAGCCCGGCACTTCCCTTCCTCAGACAGATGCGCCCCGGCAGCAAGGCGCGGGCGCGGCGCAATAGCTCCACCACCGCAGAGCCTTCCCTTCGACAAGCCCAGGACGGGCGAGACGGGCGCCAAGGCGCGCTCCTCGTGCGCCCGCGGCAATTTGTGACCCTTTGAATGCGATAGCGCATCAGCATTTGCCGGGGCAGACTGCTCACCCTGCACGCGGTCGGTGGGGCGCATTGCGGTCAGGCCCTGGCGGTCAGGAAGAGTATCTCAAAGACCAGCGAGACCACGACGACCGCGAAGCCGACAATGGACCAGAATGCTCCGAAACGACCCCGTCTACCCTGAAGATCGTAGGACACCAGGAATATGGCGTAGACCAGCCAGTTGATCGTGGGTATGACCTGACGGAGGGAAAACAGGCGGTGGGGCAGCGTATTGACGCCGGCCACAACCAGGCCCAGCAGAAGTCCGACCGAGAGAAAGAAGAAACCCAGGATGATGGCCTTGTGGTTGTAGTTTTCGAGCGTACCCAGGGCGGGCAGTCGGCTGGCGGCCAAGCCACTGAGCTTCGCCTTAATCTGATGCTCCTGGTACAGATAGACGATGCTCGTCAGGCAGGCCAGCCCGAACAGCAAGATGCCGGCCAACACCGTGATGATGTGGGCGGTGAGAATATTCCGCGTAGTGGTCAGTTTCAATCCGAATCCACCGCCTCCAATCAGCGCTTGTTCGGAACCGAAAAAGGCTGTGATCAGCAATGCGATGGAGAACGGCGGGAAGATAAAGGGGAACACCTGGCTTCCCACCCGGCGCATCATCGCGTAGTAGATCAGGATGGTAAGCCAGGCGACCGCAATCAGCAAAACGGACAGGCTGACACCTTCCTGGATGGCCAGAGAAATCAGCAGCAAGGCGTGGGCACCCCAGGCGACGCCAAGCAGGCCCCTCGTCCAGCGAAAGCGATCGCCTGATTGCGAGGCGTAGCTCAGGAACTCGCCCAGCCACCCGGCGAGATAGAGCGCCACGGGGAACCAGAAGATATACGTGCTCATGGCGCCACGCCCGGGTTGTCGTCGGCGGCGTATGAAGCGAATGCACCTGTCCCCATGGTGCCACAATCCGTGGTTTCATTCATTCCCTTTGCAGGGCAGTCAATCCGCCGCGGCGCATCGAAGTGGGGAAGTGGCCCCATCCGCCTCCAGCGGCGAACAGCGCCCGCCTGCGTGTGGGAAGCATTCCTCGTCCGGGGTCGTACCCTAGCGGAGGGCCAACGCGCGCTCGTACACCACGCGCGTACGATCCGCACAGGCCTGCCACGCAAACGCCAGGGCATGGCGCCGGGCTGACGTTGTTGCAACAGGTCCGCTAGAACGCTGGATGTCAGCGGCGTCCGCTCTCTTAGCCCGGGCAATACAGAGAGGTTGACGAACATCCATCAGAGATAGACTGATACGAATGGGTACCTAATGCAAAGATAGAAGTGATCAAGTGAAAGGAACATCATTGACCCGATTATACCGGAGTAAAGGATTGATGTTTCTTGTAAAATAGCAGATCTACACTATCCAAATCGTAAATTTTCTCAAATTCAATGAACAGGTGTTTGCCGAACAAAATATTGGAGTTTAAATTCAACCTCAATGCTTCTTTATAAATTGATCTCTTCCATTCCCTGTCTAGTTCGTTATTCCTATTCATACTCACATAATACGCGTAATAGTTGACAATGACTATTATTGGGAGAAAGATACTTAACAAAATTGAAGACCAACTAGCCTTAACGGCATGTATTTTCCGTATACTAAATCCCGAGAGCTTTGCCAATATTTTCAGTTTTTGTATGCCAATTAGAAATATATGTCCGAAATAGGTCTCTCCGTCTGAATTTTTGGATAACCAGAGCGAATCAATTTCGTTAATCGGCATTCTATTGTAAATTTCACTCTCCAACAAGAAATTGCTTAATTTTGCTCTCAAATGAGATATATTCGGCGTAGTTATGATCAATTTTCCTTTTGGTTTCAGAATCCTGCTAAATTCTTTCAACACATTTAGCTGATTGGTCAAATGTTCAATACCTTCCTGACACATGGGCCTCAAGGTTAAACCAAGCACGCTGGTTAACACTGTATATCTGGGGTGGACGTGTACCACGGACTGGATTTCGGGGCGGGTCTTATAGATGCAAGAGTGGATCTTGATCTCGGAACACTGGGTGATCCCCGGACTGCCTTCCACCAAAAACCCTTCGGT
>JACZVE010000293.1 GCA_022572825.1 SAR324 cluster bacterium | reverse complement strand
GCCGACGCCACGGACATCCCGCTCATCGCCGATGCGGACACCGGTTACGGCAACGCCCTCAACGTGATGCGTACCGTGAAGGCCTACGAGCGGGCGGGAGTGGCCGGATTGCACATCGAGGATCAGGAGATGCCGAAAAAGTGCGGCCACTTTGACGAAAAACGCCTCATCGGTGTCGACGAGATGGTGGGCAAGTTGAAGGCGGCGCTGGATGCACGCCAGGACCCCGACCTGATCATCATCGCGCGCACGGACGCGCGCACTGCGGTGAGCTTCAATGAGGCCATCGACCGCGCCCAGGCCTTCGCCGAGGCCGGCGTGGACGTGGTATTCGTGGAATCGCCCACCTCGCGGGAGGAACTGCGGAAAATCGGCGCCTCGATCAGCAAACCGCTGCTGGCGAACATGGTGGAGACTGGATTGACCCCCATCCTGCCCGCGCATGAGCTGCAAGCGCTTGGATTCGGCGTCGTGATCTATCCCGGCGCCTTGGGGAGGTTCATCGGCAAGCAGGTGCTGGCCTTTCTCAACACCCTTCGCGAGGAGGGCACAACGCTGTCGCAGATGGACAAGATGCTCACCTTCAAAGAACAGAATGAAATTGTGGGCCTGCCTCATTACACGGCACTCGCGAAGCGCTACGGCGGCTGACGGGGGCGCGGCCGGCGATTCAAACCTGCCTGATGCCAAACCGAACGGATGAAAGCACCATGCTCAGCCTCGAGTTCCGCGTGAAGCGCCTGGAGCGGCAGTTGCGCTTCTACCGCCTGATTTCCTTGCTGTTCCTGGCCGGCCTGCTGGCTTTGGTGAGCGCCGGGGCCGCCACAGGGCCTCCGGACGTCATCCGGGCCAGGCGAGTGGAGGTGATCGACCGGCGCGGTAAGGCCATGGTTACGCTGAAAACGACGCGTAATGGCGGCGTCGTGGAGACCCTGGGCAACGATGGCCGCTCCGGGGTTTCCCTCGGCGCCGGATCCAACGGCGGTTATGTCGCCGTGCGCGACGACAAGCCCACCCTGTTTCCCCGCGTGGAATTGAGCACGGACGATACCGGTGGCCTGCTCGCCGTGCGCAACTGGCAGGGATTCGCCGTGGAGATCGACCGCGATGGGCTCTCCATCGCCCACACTCGGGAGGAGGGTGGCCTGACCCGCATCGATGCCCGCATCGTGCTGGCAGTGACGGAAAATGGCGGACACATCCGCATCCTGAGCGCAACCGGCGAGGAAGCGGTCACGATCCTAGCCGACGAGCATGGCACCGGGGTCATCAGCACGTTCAGCCGGCAGGGCGCGAAAGCCGTCTTTCGCCCCGCAAAATGAAGCAGAGGCCCATGGTGCCCGCCGATGGCGTTACGGCAGGAGGTCTCGGACAGTCGCTGCTGCGTGAACGCGACAGGGGCGGGCGCTCCCGGGCCGATGGCGTGTACCACGGCGGCCAGGACCAGCCGGACAGGTCGGTTCACATCCATCGGTAAAGCCTCTATTATCGGAATGGGGCAACACAGGTGCTCGCCTCGGCAACGGCGTCCGAAGCGTGCGGGAGTGGCGGAACTGGCAGACGCGCTGGATTTAGGATCCAGTCCTCAGGTGGGTAGGGGTTCGAGTCCCCTCTCCCGCATCCTTCACGGGACACGGTTGGTTTCAAAGCTGCATGCCTTGCGGGTGCGGTCGCGGGGTTACCCGCAAGCGGGCAGACCGCTGCTGTGCGACATGCGCCGGCTCGAAGCGCGGGCCCTCGGCAGGGCGTAGCTGAGGCCACCTGCAATTGATGGCATGGCCGATCGTTGGCATAGTAATAAGTGAGCATCCCTGTTGCTGCGCAAAGTCGTTCGACGTGACTTTTGCCATGCTTTTGTTTTTATTGTTCCTTGCCTCACCCCCGAACCCTGTCCACGGTGTGGAGAGGGATGACTTCCGACGAGCGGCCAGTGGTCATGGGGCAATGATTTCACCCTCTCCATGAAATGGAGAGGGCTTGGGGGTGAGGCTTCAGAATCGAAAACACAACCTCGAGCGCGAAGCGTACGGGTGGCTTGCTGAGTTGAGGGAATAGGCAGGCAATGAAATACATGGCCACGGAGCAGGGAGCTACCAGCAGGGAGGATTGCCGGGCTACAATCCCGGCGCCGCGCTCGAAACCGCCACGCGGGGCACAAAGCCAACAGTAGGACCGGAGCGATGCAGGTAACGGTTGCCGAACAGGATAAACTGAAGCGCAAATTGGCCGTGGAGGTACCGCTCAGCGAGGTGATCTCGGCCTATGAGGAGGTTTACGGGCGTCTCCGCGCGAATATCCGCATCGACGGATTTCGCCCGGGGCGCTACCCGCGTCATCTGGCGGAAAAGCGCTTCCAGTCGGTCATGGCGGGGGAGGCGATGCAGACTTTGGTGCCCAAGTATTTCGACCAGGCCCTCAGCGAGCTGGATCTGAGATCGGCGACCGAACCGCACTTCGACAAGCTGGATATCGACAAGGGCCGTCCCTTCCGCTTCGAGGTGGAGTTCGAGGTGGTTCCGACGTTTGCGCTGCGCCCGTCCACGGAGTTCAAGCTGACCGCGCGCAAACCCAAGGTGAGTGCCACGGACATCGAGGCACGAATCGAGGAAATGCGCCGCTCGCGGGCGACGCTCGAGGACAAGGGCAATGCGGCGGCCGAAAAGGGGGACACCGTTACCTTCGATTTCCACGGGACGCGGGACGGCGAGGATTTCGAGGGCGGCACCGGCATAAATCAGCGCGTCGAGGTGGGCAGCGGCCAATATCTGCCCGACTTCGATGCTCAGTTCGAGGGGATCAAGGCCGGCCAGGTGAAGACCTTCGAGCTCACCTTTCCCGACGACTATGGCGAAGCGTCCCTGGTAGGCAAGACCGTGGCGTTCGAGGTGACGGCCAAGCAGGTGGAGAAAAAAGTGCTCCCGCCCCTCGATAAGGACTTCTTCGCCCAATTCGGAGGGCCTGAAACCCTCAAGGAATTCAACGAGCACATCAAATCGCAATTGCTGGGAGAGCAGGAACGGGAAGTGATGCAGGGGTATCAGAACCAGCTCACCGAGCAGATTCGGAAACAATACCAGTTCGACGTACCCGAATCGCTGATCGAGCAGCAACTGCACGAATTCCGCCACCGGCTGTCGCAAGAGGATCCGGAGGCGCTCAAGGACGCGAAGCGGCTCATCGAACTGTCGCAAAAAGAGCGCAAAGTTATCGAAGGCAATCTGCGCCTGGCCTACGTCATCGATGCGCTCTCCAAGGAGTACGATGTGAAGGCCGAGAAGGAGGAAGTGAACCAGCGCTTTTACATGCAGGCGTACATGATGCGGGAGAATCCCGCCGAACTGCTCAAGAGTCCGACCGGGCACCGCATGCTGATGCAGATCGAGCAGGGCATCACCACCAGCAAAGCGCTCGAGCGCCTGGCCAACGAGGTGCTGAACAGGGCCGGCACCCCTACAGGCAAGCAAAAGCAGGCAGCGCCGGGCGCGCAGCGACGAGCGGGAAAGTCGAAGCAGCCCGAGCAGCCTGAGCAGCCCGAACAGCCCGAGGGCGAGGCAAGCTCCCCCTCAGAATAAGGGGCGCGCCGCCAGGCGTGAACCGCCTTCGGCTCGATCGTCGGCCCCAGCGCCGCGTTGCGCGTCCCTGCAGCGGCGCTTTATCCAAGCACCGATTCGCCATCGGCCACGCCAGCGGTGGGGCCGAACGGAAAGACCGCAGACAGGAGATATGCAGCCATGACCCTCATTCCCATGGTCGTCGAGCAGACCAATCGGGGCGAACGGGCCTACGACATCTATTCCCGGTTGCTGAAGGACCGCATCGTCTTTCTGGGGACGGCTGTGGACGACAACGTAGCCAATGTGATGATCGCGCAACTGCTGTTCCTGGAGGCGGAAGACCCGGACGGCGAAATCGCCATGTACATCAACTGTCCGGGCGGTTACATGACCTCCGGCCTGTCCATCTACGACACCATGCAGTACATCAAGCCGGCAATTCAGACGATCTGTCTGGGTCAGGCGGCCAGCCTGGGCGCGATACTGCTGGCGGCGGGGACGCCCGGCAAGCGCTTCTCACTGCCGCACGCGCGCATCATGATTCATCAACCCTGGGGCGGGCTATCCGGACAGGCTTCCGACATCGATATTCACGCCCGCGAGGTGCTGCGGCTCAAGTCCCTCACCAACGATATCCTCACCAAGCACACCAAGCGGACGCGCAAGGCCATCGAGCAAGACACGTTGCGCGACTACTTCATGGACGCTCAAGAAGCGAAGGAATACGGCATCATCGATGAGATCATGGAGCAGCATAAACCAAAGAAGGAGGCCACCGCAGCCTGAACGATCCGTACTTCCCGCCCGCCAATCCCCCTGGCAGCGGGCGCGCGAATGCCCGGCGGCGGGCCGCGCGGCATTTTCAGATGGACAAATCGCGGTCGATTTCCTAAATGTGACCTCTGTCAGCGGGCGGTTAGCTCAGCCGGGAGAGCGGCGGCGTCACAAGCCGTAGGTCGCAGGTTCGATCCCTGCACCGCCCATAATGATATCAGGGAGTTAGGCTCCGACCTGGCTCCCTATTTTTTTGGCACAAGTTGGCACAAACCCCGGTTTCGGGCAAAAGTTTGGGACAGGATTGGTACAAAAAAGCCGGGCACCAGCATCGCCAGTGCCCGGCCTGATCCTTCCCTGGGCTTATGCTCTCCTTTGGCCTGATTCCGGATCGGGCCACGATAATCTTATATCGGGATCAACCGCACCGTTACG
>JACZVE010000292.1 GCA_022572825.1 SAR324 cluster bacterium | reverse complement strand
CCCTGTTGGCCGGCGGGGACCTGCTGCTCTCGGACGAGCAGGCGGGCGCGGACATTCGCGCCTGTGTTGCGGCGGGGGCTTGCTGTGGCCACACGTTCCGCAACGAGCCGCTGGTGGACGGCACGCCCCTGGAGACCACACTGGAGGTGCTGGGACGGCTGCGCGAGCTGATCGCCTGACCGGTGCCCCGCGCGCCGAACCGGCGCCGCGTCGCAGTGTGATAGCCACTGGAATGAAGGCCGCCCGCCACGGAGGCGCGGCACCAACGCGGAACCATTCCCAACCAGCCCATGATGCAATCCGCGGGAAAATTCATGCTGTCTCCGCGCTGCTGGCTGCAGAGGCTGTGGGGCGAGCCCGGTTCCGGCCCGGGCACGCCGCTGCTCTGGGCGCCGCGGGTCGCGCTGCTGGCGGCGGCGGCATTTCGCCGCAATCACCTGAACATGCACGCCTCCGGGCTGGCATTCTATCTGCTGCTGTCGTTGGTGCCATTCCTGGCGCTGTTGTTGTTGCTGATGCGGGCGTTTCAAGTGGCCGAGCGCTTGCGTCCCTACCTGTTCTCGCTGGTGGCGGGGGGCAATCCGGAGCTGGTGCCGCGCATCGAAGAGTACATACGCAATGCGCAAAGCGGCATGGTGGGAGGATTGGGCACCGGATTCATGTTTATCCTGGGCTTCGTGATGTTACAGCGGGTCAAGTCCACTCTCAACATGATCTGGGATGTCAGCCAGCCCCCCAGTTACCGCTATCGCTTGATCGAGTACGTGGCCGTGCTGACGGTCGCGCCGGTGTTGCTGGCCGCGGCATTCGGAGTGACGGAAATTCTCGCCAGTCCGCTCGTGCAAAGCTATCTGCCGCTGTGGGTCTTGGCGGCCGCCCCTTACATGCCCTTGGCCAACCTGACCGGCTACGCAATCATTGGCGTGGTCTGCTTGTATGCCTACCGCTTTCTTCCCGATACGCGCATCGGCTGGTGGGCCGCGCTGGCGGGCGCGGTCGTGGGCGGCGTGGGATTGGTGCTGATACAAAAATTCTACGTGGTGCTGATGATCGTCGTGTCGCGCCAGAGCCCCATCTATGGCGCGTTGGCGGCCCTGCCGTTCCTGTTGCTGTGGTTTTACGTGGCCTGGCTGACATTTCTGTTCGGCGCCCAGTTGTCCTGGGTCGCTCAGCACTACGAGCGCGAGCTGGAGCTGCGCCGGGCGGGCACCAGCGTGCGCGCCGGACGCTCTTATCTGGCCGTGCTGGTTCTTGCCGCGTTGTTGGGGCAGTATTCCGCCACGGGCCGGGCCGTGCGCTGGCGGGCGCTGGCCCGGCAGTTGCGCCTGCCCCGCGATACGGTGCAGGAGACGCTGAAGGTACTGACCGTGGCGGAATTGATTACGCCGGTGCAGGGGACGCCTTCCCAGATTGTTCCGCGGGAGCGCCTGGAGGCGCTCAGTGTGCTGGAGGTGCTGGAGCGCACGCACCTGCTGCCCGCATTTCCGGACTCGCCCCTGTGGCCAAGCGACGCGGCGGGGCATCCGTTGGCGGGCCTGTTCCGGGAAGCCAATGCCCACATAGCCGCCCCGCTGGCGGAAGTTACCCTGCAGCAGCTCGCCGACCGGATGGCGGAACCCGGAAAGGCCGCCGGAGAAGAGCCACGGAGCAGCGCTTGAACCGGCTCACCCCCCCGCCCCTCTTCATGAAATTGAGCGGGGAGCTTTCTACTGCCTTGCATTGCATTCTGAGCGATCACGGGGAATCAAGGGGCGTGTCGTTCCCATGCGAGCACCCTCACCCCCGGCCTTCGGCGTCGCAGGCGAGTCGCGCGATGCAGAACCTCACCCCCCGACCCCCTCTCCTAGGCCTGTACAGACTGAAGACAAGGTTTACGGGTGTACGAGGAGAGGGTTTACACCTCATCAAGGAGACACAGTGGTATCTCTCAGATCGATGTGGGCAATGACGTGGTGACAAAACAGCACATCCAGCACCCCGTCGGTTACCGTCGCTCTCAGTGCCACCGGATATCCTTTGAAAGCCTTTGGGACTTTGAATGGCCGGCCTTGAAAGGAAATCCAACCGTTGTCCTGGACTTTGCGCACCCGGTCTGCGGGCGCGTACTCGATAGGCGCCAGGAACTCGGGGAATTCACGGTCACTGGCTCGGTACCGGCTGGCAGGAACCTTCATGCCCAGCGCCTCGTGAGGCCGCTGATGGTTGTAAACCTCGCGCCAGGCATCGAAGCGCCGTTGGCAGTGGGCCAGATCGTCAAAGCGCTCATAACGCAGCAGCTCGGCTTGCAGAGTACGGTGAAACCGCTCGTCCTTGCCTTGCGTCTGTGGATGGTAAGGACGCCCATGGCTCACCGCGACCCCCAGTCTCAACAGCCATACCGTGAAAGGGGTGTAGCGGTGCTCGCTGTCATTGCCCCAGGGCGAGCCGTTATCCATCAGCATGCAATCGGGCAGCCCATAGCGGCGGAACACGCCGGTGAGTCGAGCTTGCACGGACAAACCCCGCTCATCAGCGCAAGCAAACAGCCCTACCGAATAGCGCGAGCAGTCGTCCAGAATGGTGAGCGGGTGGCAACGATCCTCCCGCAACGGAAAATGGCCTTTGAAGTCCATTTGCCACAGCCGGTTGGGCGCATCGTGCTCGAAGCGCTTCCACGCCGTGTGCTTGGCCGATTCGCCCTCCTTCAGCCGTCTGTTGCGTCTCAGAATGCCGGTGATCGTGCTGGCCGCCGGCACGTCTTCATGGCAGGGGTGTATCAACCGGGCGCGAATCTTCCGCCCACCCCAGGCGCGCTGCTCGTCCCGCACAGCCAGCACGGCTCGCTCCTTCTCCGGCGGCGTGCGCGCAGGGCTGCTTCCTGGCCGGCGCGAAAGGTCCTTGAGGCCCTCAGGCCCCTGTACGGCAAATCGCCTGATCCACTTGTAGGCGGTCGGTGCACTGATCTCAAACCCACCGCACAACTTGCGGATGTTCGCATCGGGCTGAGTGGCCAGCATCACAAACTCTCCTCGCAGGGACACGGTATCTCTCTCCATCCATGGCATGATGATCCTCCCTGGAAAGGAAAACGGACCATCATTCTAGAAGGAAATGTGTAAACCATGTCTCCGTACAGGTGTTAACCATGTCCCCGGTCTATACACCCAGCGGAGAAGGGGGGAGAAACGCGGGCAGCGTTTCAGGGGGGATGAGGTTCATGAGAAAACCCCCGTTAATCGTTATCTTGATTGCAGATTGAGATTACAACCATTGCATCACGGCGATGGCACGTAGCGGCCCAGGCGCACGGCGGAGAGGCCCGGCACAAGCTGGCGTCCCGGCATGACCAGCACGCAGTTGTCGAAGGGCGTGCGCACGGCCTCTTCACCATCGTAGCCGATGATGGTGTTGGCCTCCCTGATGACCTCCAGACCGCGGTAGTCCTCCACGAACCGGAAGTTTTCCGTCTTGATGGTGACCGGCGCGCTGACCTCGATCAGCGTTTGCGGGGGTGGATCGCCGATTTGCAACTGCGCGTCGATAAACGCGGAATCGAGGACATCGCAGCAGCGCAAAAAGCGCAAGGTCGTCTCGATGGCCACCCGCACGCTGGCCTGCTCCCAATGCTGGCCGCACTCGATCAGCAGGGCCGTCTTGGGGCTGGCGGGATCGTCGAACTCGCCGTAATCACGCATGCGCCTGCCGGCGGCGTGACCCCGGTCCCGCACCAGGTGGGCCGGGTAGCCCATCGCGCGGCCCATATCGATGGCCCTTTCCTGCATGCCGCACATCAGCAGCGGCGGAGAGGGCATGTGCATGGAATGAATGTCCAGCAAGAAGTCCGCTTGCGCCACCAGGGGGGCATAGGCACGGGCACGAGTCAACTCGCAGCTATTGCGCCTGGAAGCCAGTACGTCTTCGCTCCAGAGGCGGTTGAAGTCCTCGTCTACATAGCGGGAGCTGTAAGGATCGGCGGAGTCGAATTGCTCGAAGGCCGCGACGTTGGCGAAGGCGAGGCTCAGCTTGCCGCGCCGCGGACGCACCCCTCGCTTCATCAGGAAGTCCAGGGCATAGGCCCCACAGATCTCGTTGCCATGGGTGAGGGCGTTGATCATGACGTGGGGACCGGGCATTCCGCTGTCGAAGGTGGTCACATAATCGATACCCGTGTTCCCCTGATGGTACGGGGAGATGTCCGGTGGAAAAACTTCCAGCTTGGGCGTGTAGGTCGTACGGACGGGCATGGGAATCGCTCCTTCTGCGCACGGAGATTTGGACACGGTGATTTGGACACGGGAAATGGGCACGGGGATATGAAAACAAGGAAACAGACCATGGCCAAGGGCGGCCCCACCTCGCAATGCCCGCTCCGGGAGCCGCCCGGAGACTAACTTAAACGCCCATACCCTCCCCTGGCAAGCGCGACGCCGCGCCGAGGGCGAGCGCCTCGTGCGCTCCGGAGGGGGCACCGGCATACACCGCGGCATGTCGGCCGCGGAGCGGGCGAGGCGGCTCCGTCCCTGCCGCGGAGCCACGGCCGGGACGTTGGCGCAGCCGCGATATTGACAAGCAATGGAGCGTGGTGCACGGTTTTTATCCACGATTCCATCTGCCGATGACTCGATTGCGCACCGGATGATGGCGGCCCCTCCCATACTTCCCGAGGGGCGGTCTCCGGTCAACAATTCCACGTTTGGAGGATCCGATGATAAAAAAGGCGTTCATAGCAGCCGCCGCGGCGATCTGAACCTGACCTACTTGTTCATCTCCCACGATCTGGGGGTGGTGGAGCA
>JACZVE010000291.1 GCA_022572825.1 SAR324 cluster bacterium | reverse complement strand
CTGCGCTGCCCGGACTCGGTGGCGCGGATGATGCGCTCCATCACCGCCACCACATCGACAGGGTACCTGCCGATCGCCGATTCCGCCGAGAGCATCACCGCATCGGAACCGTCGAGAATCGCGTTGGCCACGTCGGAGGCCTCGGCGCGGGTGGGGCGGGGATTATTGACCATGGACTCGAGCATTTGCGTGGCGGTGATCACCGGCTTGCCCAGCCGATTGCAGGCCGCGATAATGGACTTCTGTATTGCGGGAACCTCCTCTGCCGGCAGTTCCACGCCCAGATCTCCCCGTGCCACCATGATGCCGTCCGAGACGGCGATAATCTCCTCGATGCACTCCAGGGCCTGGGGCTTTTCGATCTTGGCGACGATCAGCAGGTCGGGCCGCCGCTTCTTCAGATACGCTCGCATCGTCTCGATATCCGAGGGCTGGCGCACGAAGGACATGGCGATGAAGTCCACGTCCTGGGTAATGCCGAACTCCAGGTCCTGGTAATCCTTTTCCGTGAGCGGGTCCATGGAAAGCGCCGCACCGGGAACGTTGACGCCCTTGTTGTTCCTCAGCACGCCGCCGCTGACCACCTCGCAGTGGACGTCCAGTCCATCGATCTTCACCACCGTCAGGGTCATCATTCCGTCGTCGAGCAGGATGTTATCCCCCGGCTTGACGTCCCGGGCCAGGTTGGCGTGGGTGGTGGACACGATCGTGTCGTCCCCCTCCACCGGCCGCCCGGTAATGGTAAAGCGGCGCCCCTGCTCCAGCACGGTTTGACCGGCTGCGAACCGGCCCACCCGCACCTTGGGTCCCTGCAAGTCCAACATGATGCCCAGGATGCGGTCCGTATTGCGCGCGGCCTGGCGAACTGCCGCGATCGTCTGCCGGTGCTCCTCCTGGGTGCCGTGGGAAAAATTGAGCCGCGCAACGTGCATCCCGGCGAGAATCATCGCCTCGATCACCTCGCCGCTGCAGCTGCTGGGACCCAGCGTACAAACGATCTTCGCCCGCATGTTCACCGTGTGCCGTATGCGTGCAACGGGGGGGCGGCTGGCCGTGCCCAAGCGCCGGCCCCGCGCCCGGTTGGATCCCCCCTTACCTGGGGCATACTATATTTACCTGGGGCATACTATAAACTCGCGTACAATTGAATGCTGGATATTCGATTGGCACCGTCTTTATAATGGGCGCCATGATTGACAGCCACACACACCTCACCGACGCTGCCTTCGCCGAGGACCGGGATGCCGTAATGGAGCGGGCATGGAGCGCCGGTGTCTCGCAGATCGCCATCGTCGGCCAGGACCTGGCGGAAAACCAGGCCGTGCTCGCCGCGGCCTCACGGCACTCGGCCCTGTTGCCCTTTCTTGGACTGCACCCGGACCGCTTCGCCGACCGCGCCCCGATGATCGAAGAGGCTGAGCAGGCGGCCATTTTGGCGATGATCCGCCAGCGGGGAGCGGAGATCACCGGCATCGGCGAGGTGGGGCTGGACTACTGGGTGTGCCGGGACGAGCAACGCCGCCAGCGGCAGCGCGAGGCGTTCAAGGCCCTGGTGCGGCTGGCCTGCGAGCTGAATTTGCCCCTCAACGTGCATTCGCGCTCCGCCGGCCGCCACACGTTGGATCTCCTCCTGGAGCAGGGTGCCAGGCGGGTGTTGATGCACGCCTTCGACGGCAAGGCCTCCCATGCCCTGCGAGGCGCCGAGGCAGGCTACGTGTTCTCCGTGCCGCCCTCGATCGTGCGCTCCCAGCAAAAGCGCAAACTGGTGCGTGCGTTGCCCATGGAGGCCCTGGCGCTGGAAACGGACAGCCCGGTATTGGGCCCGCAGGCAGGTGTGCGCAACGAGCCGGCCAATCTCACCATCTGCGCGGGCGCCATTGCGGAGATCAAGGGCGTCGCCGAGCCGGTGGTGCGGCAGATGGCGGCGGAAAATTCCAGGCGCGCATTTGGCCTGTCGGGATGAGCCGTGGTACACCTCGTAGGGTGCCCAGCGCCGTTCGCGCGCCCCGCTGAGGGGAGATCGGGCGGCCGTGCCGAAATGCGCTGCCGATGGATCAGGTGTGGAAGTTCTCATTCGCCCGTTCCGACCGGGTGACCTCGATGCGTTGTTCGTCTTGGATTACCGCTGCTATGCGGCGCCCTATCGCTTCGGCTATCAGCAATTGCTGCGCACCTTGCAGGATCGCAACGTGAGCGCGATCGTCATCGAAGGGGAGGCCCAGGACGAGCTGATCGGCGGGCTGATCGTCCGCAGTGACCGTGCGCGTAAGCAGGTCGCCGTCATTTCCCTGATGGTCGAGGCGGACTATCGCCGGCTGGGGCTGGCCCGGCGTCTCGTGGCCTGGGCGGAGGGGCTGGCACGGTCCAACCAGTGGGAGGCCATCGTCGTGCCGTTGGAGCGAAGCAATGAAGCCGGCGCGGCATTTCTCGGCGCCACCGGCTTCTTCGAATCGGAAGACAGCGGCCCCTACTTCGCATCGCACGAGGAAGGCGCGCTGTGGACGCTGGCCTTGAACGACGAGGGCGATCCATGAATTCGCCGCCACGAATCCTCACCTTGACGACGGACCTCGGCACCGCGGACGGCTACGTGGGCGCCATGAAAGGGCGGATTCTCTCCATTACGCAGGATGTCGCTATTCACGACATCAGCCACGAGATTCCTCCCCAGGACGTCTGGCGGGGTGCCTGGTGCTTGCGCAGGGCGGGGCCCCGTTTCCCGCCGGGCACGGTTCACCTGGCCGTCGTCGATCCGGACGTCGGCTCCATGCGCTCCGGGGTGGTGATCGAAACCGAGCACTATCTCCTGGTGGGGCCGGACAATGGCCTGCTTTCCCTGGCCGCGCGCGACGACGGCATCCGCCGGGTGGTGGAGATCAGTGAGGAGAGCGAGGGCTGGCGGAAAACCGCCAGCTTCGATGGGGCCACGCTCTTTGCCCCGGTGGCTGGATTCCTCGTGGCCGGCATGCCGCTGGACGACATCGGTCCGGATGCGGAGGATCTGGTGGAGTGGCCGGAAGAGGAGGCGGCTGTCGAGGGCAGCGTGATCGAGGGCTCCATCGTTCTGTTTGACCGATTCGGAAACGCCATTACCAACATTCCGGCCAGCGCTCTGCAGGACCGCCGGATCGAGCGAATTTTTCTGCGTGCCTCGCGGGAGGCTTACTTTTGCACCCATTATGCTCAACTCGCCGGAAATAGCCGGATCGGGGCGCTGATCAACAGCGACGACCGCCTGGAGTTGGCGCTCTACGGGAAGTCGCTGCAGGCAAAGCTGGAACTGCGCACCGGGGAGCCGGTGCGCGTGCTGTTGCGCCCGGCGTGAGGCGATCGTGGCGCAATGGGTGAAGGCCGCGCGATGCGGCGCGGCCCCCACATCCAACGGTAGGAGAAGCCAGCAATGGGCAATGGCCAGACGCAATTTCCCACGGTGCGCCCGCGCCGCCTGCGCGCCTCGCCCGCCCTGCGGCGAATGGTGCGCGAGAGCCAGTTGCATGTGGACGACCTTATCTACCCTCTGTTCGTGACGGCTGGTGAAGGGGTGCGCAACCCCGTGGCTTCCATGCCGGAGGTCTACCAGTTTTCCGTCGATGAGGTGCTCAATGAGCTGGAGGAAGTCACGGAATTGGGCATCCCCGCCATCGACCTGTTTGGGGTGCCATTGGAAAAAGACCTGGAGGGACGCCACGCGGTGGCCGACGACGGCCTGATTCAGCGCGCCGTCAAAGCGATCAAGGAAAAGTTTCCCGAGCTGGTCGTCATGACGGACGTGTGCTTGTGCGAGTGGCTTAGCCACGGACACTGCGGCCTGGTGCGGGGGGAGACCATCCTCAACGACGAGACGCTGCCGGTGCTGGCACGCATGGCCGTTTCCCATGCCAGGGCGGGCGCGGACATGATCTCTCCCTCGGACATGATGGACGGGCGCGTGCAGGCCATCCGCTCCGCGTTGGACGGTGCGGGCTTTTCTAACGTGCCCATCATGGCTTATTCCGCCAAGTATGCGTCGGGTTTCTACGGCCCCTTCCGCGATGCGGCGCAGGGAGCACCCCAGTTCGGCGACCGCAGCACCTACCAGATGGATCCCGCCAACGCGCGTGAAGGCGTCCGGGAGGCCCTGCTGGATGTGGCCGAAGCCGCCGATATCGTGATGATCAAGCCGGCGCTGGCTTACCTGGACGTCATCTGGCAGGTGCGTCAGCGGACCCTGCTGCCCGTGGCGGCGTATAACGTAAGTGGGGAGTATTCCATGATTTGGGCCGCGGCCAACAACGGCTGGCTGGAGCTGGAGCGGGTCATGATGGAGTGCCTGACCTCAATCAAGCGGGCTGGAGCGGACCTGATTCTCTCCTATTTTTCCAAACGCGTGGCCAGAGTTTTGAATGGCTAGTGCTCAGTGCCGTACTTCGTGTCGGATGTTCAGTGCCAGCGTTCGAGCGCGTGAATGACGCCGCGGGGTCGAGTGCGATATTCGGCGCGAATTACCAGGCTGCAAGCGACGGGCGGGGAACCGCCAGCACGTGTCATGTCCCATCGCTAATCGCCGTTCCCGAGGGAGGATGCGCCTTTTGATTTTGTTTCGCTTTGCTTGGCGGGCATGGATCCCGCTTTTCTGTTGGGTGCTGGTGTTGTTCGGGGCTGGTTGCAGCGTGGACGATGGACGGGAGCGTACCGAGGGCGTGGGTGAGGATGGCGTAGCGGTCGATGCCCGCGACCGACGCGATCAACCCGATGTCAGCGTCGAGGCGATCAAGCGTTATCTCGCTGATGTG
>JACZVE010000290.1 GCA_022572825.1 SAR324 cluster bacterium | reverse complement strand
GGTACGTGGCCCGCGCCTATCTGAGCGGGACCCCCACCCCTAAACGACGCGGGCAGCCGCCGTCCGGGTCCCCCGGCCAGGGGTTGGCCCGACCCGGGCGCAGCTCATCTCCGAAACCACCATCTCTGCAGCCATCGGCACGGCCGCCCCAACGGCCCAAGCAGAAAGCCCCCCCGCAAGCCTCTCCGCAACTGCCGACCCCGCCCCCTGCCAAACTGCCCGCGCCGCCGCCTGTCCAGCCGCCCTTGCTTCCCCCGAAACTTCCCGCCAGCCAGTAGCGTTTGCTGCGGCGGTTCTTCTTTCGCCACGACACCCGGGGGGCGGCGTGCCTCGGTGGAAAAGCGCAGGGCGGCCTTGCGGGGCCGCTGGCGCGCCGAGCACTAGCGCTTGGCCGCGCCTTTGCCACGCGCCAGCGCTGGCACGGGAGTAGGGGCAGGCTTGCGGGGCCGGGGCTTTTCCACCTTCACCACACGCAGCGCCCACATGCGCGGAATCTTGTTGTCGGGATCCGGGATGGGATAGCGCCCAGTCTTCGACTGGCCGGGCAGCAGCAGCTCTCCGCGCAGCAACACCCACACCCTGCTCCCATAGGTGTTTCCTAAGGGATCGAGCAACACCAGGTCCACCAGCAGGTGCCGGCGCGGCTCGTCGCACTCGTTGGTCACCTTCAGGCTCACCCAGTCGTGATGTGCCAGCTCCGCGTTGCGGTCGGTAAAGCCCTCCACGGTAAATCGCAGGCAGCGTTGCAGCACCACCTGCTGCCCCGGCAGAAACGCCTGAGGCGCCGCGTGGGCGACCCCTTGAGATACCAGCTGGGATGCCACCGCCAGCCACAGCGCCGCGAGGATGATAGCCAGGGGCGCCGTCGCCGGCTTGCACCGCGCTCCCCGCCCCGACAGGCGCGGCGGGGGCGCGCCGCCCCGCGGGAGCGCGCGGATGGGTGGAAGCGGTGGTAAGATCGCTGCGTGCATGGCTGTGTCGCTGACTGCGCGTTGGCGGGTGAGACGAGCGGCTCGCGGCGGGCACTGTTTGCGCAAACACCGTGCAGGTAAAAATACCGCTGACGATAGGACACCGTGCAAGAACGGCGCCGCCGCGCTGGCCTGCGACCGCCTCGCGGGGCTGCCCCCTCGCACCGCAACCGCAGCCGGCCGGTTGCACAGAAAGCTGCACAGACAAGGTGCGCAGCCGGTTGCACAGAAAGTGGCCCGGCCCGTTGCTCCGAGGGGAAAATGCACCTATGACTATGACCTATGGATATGACATAAAGAGAGACACGCAGAGAGGCCTGGCGAGAAACAGCGCGAGACGGCGAGCATCATAGCGCGCCATCGCGAGCCACAGCCATTCGCCGCTAGCGGAATCTCACGCGGGAGCACGGCATGGACCCATCCGCTCCGCACGACGAGCGCCCCGGCAGAATCCGGGTGCTGCCGGAGGCCGTCATCAACAAGATCGCCGCCGGTGAAGTGGTGGAGCGCCCGGCGTCGGTGGTCAAGGAGCTGATGGAAAACGCGCTGGACGCCGGCGCGACCCAGGTCGTCGTCACCGTTGGCGAGGGGGGCAAGGGGCTTGTGGCCGTACTGGACAACGGCGCGGGCATGGACGAGGACGACGCCCGCCTGGCCATCCAACGCCACGCGACCAGCAAGATCCGCGATGAGGCCGAACTGGGGCGCATCACCACGCTGGGCTTTCGCGGCGAGGCGCTGGCCTCCATCGCCGCCGTCTCGCGCTTCGAGCTGATCACCTGCGCCGACGAGGCCGGCGGCGGCACGCGGATCACCGTGGAGGGCGGCGTCGTGAACGGCACGAGCCGGGTCGGCTTTCCCCGCGGCACGAAGGTCACCGTGGAGGAGCTGTTTTGCAACACCCCCGCGCGGCGCAAATTTCTCCGTACCACCGCCACCGAGTTCCAGCACGTGCAGAGCGCCTTCCTGCAGTTGGCGCTGGCGCATCCGGGCGTGCACTTCCGCCTGACCCACAATCAACGCACCCTCCACGATCTGCCCCGCTGCCCCACCCTGTCCGAAAGGGTCTATCAGCTCTTCGGGCGCGCGCTGTACGAGGGCATGGCACCCGTGGCGGGGCGCGGGGGAACATTCGCCTACGAGGGGCTGATCTCCCTTCCCAGCCACTCCCAGGCCAGCCGACGCTTGCAACACCTGTTCGTCAACGGGCGGCACGTCCGCCATGCCGCCCTCAACCACGGGGTGTACCAGGCCTACCGCACGCTGCTGATGAAGGATCGCCACCCCGCCTACGTGCTGATGCTCCGCCTGGAACCGCACGAGGTGGACGTCAATGTGCACCCGGCCAAGACCGAGGTGCGGCTGCGCAACCCGCAATACATCCACACCGTATTGGCCGACACGCTGCACCGCCAGCTCATGGACACGGACCGGCTGCGGCTGTTCGGAGCGGGCAAGGCGGCGAGTGACGATGGGGACCCGGCGTGGCAGCGGCCGCTGCCCGGCCTGGAGCCCCACGGCGATGGCGCGGCCGTCGCCGAGCGGGCTCCGCAGGCGGTGCACGATGCCGATGGGGGGCGGGCCGCTCCGCCATCACTGGCGGCGGCCCCGCCCGCCGTCGCCATGAGCCCCTCCGCCCCGGCGGCGGCACGGGGGGCGGCAGCCCCCGGCCACGGGGCAATGGCACCGGCGGCACCGCCTTCCTCGCACTCAGCGGGCGGCCTGCGGGTCAATCCCTTCGCCGGTGAGGGCTTTGCCTTCCAACCGCTCAGCGGCGGGCCGGAAACGGCCGGGGCGGAGCCCGCGGGGCTGCTGCCCGAAGGGATGAGCGTGCTGTGCCAGTTCCACACCACCTATCTGCTCGTGCAGCGGGGCGACAGCCTGCTGCTGGTGGATCAGCACGCGGCCCATGAGCGCATCTTGTTCGAGCAGTACCGCACGCAGTTCTACGAGGGGCGGCTGGTGCGCGAACGCTTCCTGGTCCCGTTCACCGTGGAACTGAGCCCGCAGAACGCGCTCCTGCTGGAGCAGTACCTGCCCCAGTGGAACAAGATGGGCTTCGAGATCGAAGCGGCGCATCACGAGGTGGCGCCCGGCCAGCACGAGATCGATTTCGCCTACGACGAAGCCGTGGCCACGGCGGACAAGATCGCGACGTTCAAGCTGGTCGTGCGCAAGATCGCGCTCGATTTCAACCTCCACGCGACGTTCATGCACAAACCGTTGTCCGATGTGGCCGGCTCAGGGATGCACACCCACCAGAGCCTGTGGAAGGACGGCACCAATCTGTTTTATGATGCTAACGGTTACGGGCTCATTAGCGCCACCTGCCGGCATTACATTGGCGGTCTATTGTCCCATGCTCCAGCTTTGCTGGCCTTCATCGCTCCAACCACCAACTCCTATCGCCGGCTGGTGCCGGGGTTTGAGGCTCCGGTTAACCTGGTCTACTCCACCCGAAACCGCAGCGCCTGCATCCGCATTCCCACCTACTTCTCCTCGCCAGAGGCGCGCCGCCTGGAGTTTCGGCTGCCAGACCCCGCCTGCAACCCGTACCTGGGTTTCTCAGCTATGTTGTTGGCCGGTCTGGACGGTGTCATCAATGAAATCGAACCCCCGGACCCGGTAGACGTAAACCTTTACGACCTATCCCCCGAGGAGGCGGCCAAAATCAAGCAGGTCCCAGGCAGCCTGGAAGAGGCATTGGACTCTCTCGAGCGGGACTACGAGTTTTTGCTCCGGGGAGGAGTGTTCACCGAAGACTTGATAGAAACCTGGCTGGATTACAAGAAGACCAACGAGATAGATGCCATGCGCCAGCGGCCTCACCCCCATGAGTTTTTCATGTACTTTGATGCTTAATCGGTGGGTCAGCTGAGCATCTAGATATCCCATCCTCTTCGCCTTAGCCGCAATGGGGAATGCCCCAAAACGGGGTTCTTCTGACCATGCTTAGCTAGGGGTTCAACACTCAGTAGCTGAAAGGGAAGGCCCGAAGCAAAGAAGGCGGGTGTTGGAAGAGTTGGCATCTGTCGGCCGGGTCAGTCGAAAGGGCGGCACGCTGACGGATCAGCCGGCAGGACGTTGGGATTAGCGGTCTAGTCCGTTGGCAGGTAAAGGCTGCGCACCTGACTCCGGTTCATGCCGGGTTCCAGCTGGGGCTGGTAAAGCAGCCGGATGGTCGCCTCATCCAAGGGACCGTACTTGTCGGTAGTGGTCCAGCCCTGGTAGAAGATGCTGTCGGAATGCTCCCATGAGTGTTTGAACAACCCCAGACTCTGGGTTATTTGTGCGCGAATCAGGTGGGTTCGCTCAGCCTGAGTGGTACCGTCGGCGGCGATTAAAACTCTCCCCTGCTGGATAACACCCTCTCCGTCAAACCACACCTGGGAAAAGCCCAAGTTCGTCGGGACGTACTCGGGCAAAATGTCGGAGAAATGGGATTGCGGGGAGAAGTAAACTTCCAGGTTGGCCGCCTTATCGACCAGTTCCAGGTCTATTTCCACTAGCATTGAGTTCAATTCCGACACTACCTGCTCAAGCGTTTGCAGGTCTGCGTCCGTGGGCCAGCCATGCACCTTGATCGTCACGTCCTGCTTCCACTTATGGAGTACCGGCGCTGTAGAGCCATATTCCACGCCGAAACCAATTTGCGACAAATAATCCATCGCCTCGGCCCGCCCACCGGACTCGGTATCCGCAGGGACAGGACCGGCAGTCCGGAAATGAGCTGCCGCTGGTAGGGCGATGGCTAGCAGCATCAAGGCGCCTGCTATAACCGTCCACCGCGAGCTAATCAGGGGTATTCCGCTCAACTTCTCCTCCAGTTCC
>JACZVE010000289.1 GCA_022572825.1 SAR324 cluster bacterium | reverse complement strand
GTGCTCCGACCCTCATCACGTCGGTGCCCTTGCGCTAAGTGGCGCGCCGAAGGTGTCCGACGCGTGTGCTCGGTCAGTTGGTCTGACCCCGCGCGGTATGGAGGTTTTGTAGGCGTCGCCGGGTGTCGTCGGGCATTGGGTGGAACAATGGATCCGCGCCCGCCCACAGCGCGAGAAACGCTTCGTAGTTGGTGAGAGCGAACCCACCGCCGCCATATTTCCAAGAGGGTGGCTAGCGCTTATCTATGATTGTTTCCATAGGTTTCATGAATACGTTGCCGCATAACGACCAAGCTCACCTGCCGCTATGAAGCGCAGCAGAATAGCGGTCGGGTGCAGCGCTTGTTAGGCCTTGTTATTATGTTCCAAAGTTATTACTACATTTCCCTTTTTGTGTCCTTTTTCGACATACCTGTGAGCCTCGGCAGTCTGTTCCAACGGATAGCGTCTATCTATGACCGATTTTATCTTTCCCGCCTCAATCAGCTCTTTGAGGAAAATTAGATCTTTAGTTATTTCGCTTGCTGGCCTCACATACGTGGCCGTAAGAATGGCTTTTTTGCTGCCGAACATTGAAGTCCATAACATTGGAAAAATAGTTGCCACCCCAGCGGCATCAAGATAGACACCTTTTTGCGTTAGCGAGCCTTTACAAAGTGAAAATGAGCGCTTGCCTACCGTGTCAAAAATAATATCATAGGTCTGGCCGTTTTTGGTGAAATCCTCTTTAGTGTAATCAATTACCATATCGGCTCCCAGAGATTTCACCAATTCTAAATTCGTGGTGCTGCATACCCCGGTAACTTCTGCCCCAAAGTACTTGGCAAGCTGTACCGCATAAGTACCTACACTTCCTGAAGCTCCATAGATAAGGACTTTTTGTCCGCTCTGAATATTTCCTTTTCTAAGAAAATGCAATGCTGTAAGTCCCCCAACGGGAACGGCGGCGGCTTCCTCATAGGTCATATTGGCCGGTTTTATTGCCAGCGTCCTATCTTCAGGCAGACATATGTACTCGGCATAAGTACCAGATCCAAAACCGGTAGATCCAAAAACTCGGTCATCTTTCCTAAATAGCTTTACATCTTTGCCTACTGATTCAATTTCCCCGGCTAACTCCACCCCCAGTATAGCTTTTTTGGGTTTTCTAATACCAAGTGCTATTCGAGCAGGGAGCCAGACCCCGGTAGGAACTGTAAAACTTCGTATCCTAAAGTCTGCTGCCGTTACTGTGGTCGCGTATACTTTTACCAGTATTTCATTATCCTTGGGAGTGGGTTTTTCTATTTCTTTTAGTTCAAGAACTTCCGGCGGTCCGTATTTGGTACATACAATTGCTTTCATGAGTCTGCTCCAAGGTCGCTTTGATTCGGCCACTTTCAATATATTTCACTGCAATCTACCTCATTGATCACTTCAAAGGCAGCCATGGATGATCGGACGGCCTCCACCACCGGACCGACATTGCCATCCACACGCCCGCGTCATAGGCTGACGTGAGCGGCCGTGCGCCGACAATCCGTCCCACAACCGCGCCGGTGGGGTCGGGCAATGGCGGCGCGGGCGCGCGCCCGGCCGCCGGTTTCCCTCCCTACACGATCCCCCGAGGAAGCGCCGCCATGGAAAAGCAGCAGGTCGAATCCGCGAGCGAGGGGTCCGCGACCGCGGCAGACCCCGTCTTCACCCCTATTCGGATCGGCGCCAGGGAGGTGCGCAACCGGCTCGTGATGGCCTCGGTCACCTCCGCCCTGGGCGATCACAACGGGGCCGCCACGGAGCGCAACGCGGCGTTTCTGGAGCGACGGGCCCGCGGCGGCGTGGGCATGGTGATCAGCGAGGCGCTGCACGTCCACCCCACCAGCAACATCGGCTACAACATGCTGGCCATACACGACGACCGCTACATCGAGCCGCTGGCACGGGTGGCCCGCGCCGTCCAGCGGCACGGCGCGCGCATCATCGGCCAGATCGTGCACGTGGGGCGCCAGTGGCACAGCGCCTACTCGCGGCAGGCGCAGGTGGCGCCCTCGGCCAGCGACGCCTTTCCCGTCTGGCTGGAGCAGGCCCACGAGCTGGAGGTGGAGGAAATCGGGCAGATCGTGCAGGCTTTCGGCGCCGCCGCGCGCCGCCTGGTGGAAGCCGGCTTCGACGGGGTGGAAATTCATGGGGCCCACGGCTTCCTGATCCAGCAGTTCATCTCCCCCCTGGCCAATAAGCGCAACGACGCCTACGGGGGTTCGCTGGCGAGCAGGCTGCGCTTTCCGCTGGAGGTGATCGATGCGGTGCGCCAAAACGTGGATGCCGACACCATCGTCGGCTACAAGCTCAGCGCCGAGGAGATCGTCCCGGGGGGGATGACGCTGGAGGATACGCTGGCGATCGTCCCGCTGCTGGAGCAAGGCGGAAGGCTGGACTATTACCTGGTCAGCGCCGGTGGGTTCGATTCCATCGAGTCCATCCACCCCACCACGTCCTCGCAAGTCACGCCGTTCATCAAGAACGCCGCGGCGGTCAAGCGGGTCAGCGCATTGCCCGTGATCGCCATCGGCAAGATCAAGCAGGAGGCCGGCACGGTGATCCGCGAGGGCAAGGCGGATCTGGTGGCCTTTGCGCGCCCGCTCATCTGCGATCCGGACGTGCCGCTCAAGATGCAGGCCGGTCGCCTGGAGGAAATCCGCTCCTGCCTGTCCTGCAACGAGTGCCATCACCGCATCTGGCACAACCGCACCATCGGCTGCACCTACAATCCCGAAGCGGGCAACGAGACCGAGCCGGAGCTCACCCCCGCCCCGCGGCGCAAGCGCGTGGTGGTCATCGGCGGCGGGCCGGCGGGGTGCGAGGCGGCACGGGTGGCGGCGCTGCGCGGTCACGAGGTGACGCTGCTGGAACAAGGGGACAGCCTGGGGGGGCGCGTGCTGCTGGCCGCCCTGCTGGCCGGGCAGGAGGATCTGGCGGCCATACCCATCTATTACGCCATGCAACTGGAGCGGCTGGGCGTGGAGGTGCGGCTGGAAACGCAAGCGGAGGCCGAGAGCGTGCTGGCCCTGAAACCGGAGGCCGTCGTGTGCGCCACGGGCACCCGCCCGGTCCGGCCGCAAATTCCCGGCATGGAGCTGCCGCACGTGTACGACATGGACGCGGTGATCGCCGAGGAACCCGAGTTGGGCGAGCGCGTGGTGGTCTACGACGAGGAATATCACGTGGCCGGCAGCGGCACCGCGGATCTGCTGGCCTGTTGGGGCAAGCAGGTGACTCTGGTGACACCGTTTCACACGGCCGCGCCGGAGATCGAGATCAACACCCAGCACCTCTTTCACCGCAGCTTCGTACTCAACCGCGTGCAGGTGCTCACCGACACCCGCATCCGGGCGGTGCAGCAGGGCCGCGTTCTGGTGCAGAACCGCTACGGTGGAGCGCACACCACGCTCGCCGCCATCGACGCGGTGGTGATCTGCAATGCGGGCCGCGCCGAGGATCGCCTGTACCGGGAGCTGAAGGGCCGCATGGGCGAAACCTTCCTGGTGGGCGATGCCTACGCGCCGCGCCGCGTCATGGCGGCCGTGCGCCAAGCCTATGAGACGCTGCGCACGGTTTAGAAAGCCTGTAATTTTATGCCTCCGGCGGGCCGGAGGACGCTGTCCCCCAGCGCGCCCCTGGCAGGGAGCTTGGCTCCCTGCACCCATTCCGAATTGTTTTTACGCTTCATCTACCTGTATTAGATTGAAGAGATTTCAAGGAATGCGTGAAAAGGGGTTTGGGGGAGCCCCAGCGCTTGCGAGTCGCGCGCCGTTTCCCCCAAAAGCAGTTTGTTGCCATTCATCACACCTCTTTTCGGGGGCGCTGCCATGCGCGTCGGCGGTTCGTTCGAAATCGACGCGCCGCGGGAGCGGGTGTGGGACTCGTTCTGGGATCCGGCGCTGATGCAGGCCTGGCTGCCCGGCTGCAGGCAGGCGCAGTGGGACGGCGAGGAGCGGGTGTTCGGTCAGGTGGAGCAGAGCGTGGCGCAGCTCAAGGCCCTCTTCGCCTTCGATATGCGCGTGACCGAGCGCGAGCCGCCCGGCAGAATCCGCCTCAGGGGCGAAGGGCGGGGCCTGACCGTCAGCAGCGACGTGGCCATCGACATCACCATCGAGCTGGAGCCCATCGCAGTGAATGGCACCTTGCAAGGCGCCGCGGATGGCGCCGTTACCCGCACGGCGAATGACCCGGCGAGCGGCACGCGGGTGACGTACGTGATGGACTCGGCCATCACCGGCACGCTGGCCAAGGTGGGCAACTTTCTCCTCAGGCTGAAAACCAAGGAGCTGCAAAAGCTGCTGGCGGCAGAGGTCAAGCGCGCCCTTGAAGGCGGGGGCTGATTCGAATACCCGCTCAACGGGAAACTAAATGCCCCGTGCCCGCGGCGGGACGCAGGCGGAGCATGGCTCCTCGGGGACGCGGTTATCCGGCGTTAGCGACTATTTGCATGCCGCTCGGTATCAGTCGCCCGCTCTCGCCGCGGCCATTCCCAGATCGCTTGGTCCGGCGTCGCCGTGGTCGAACACCTGCGTACGTTCCCCGGCGCGGGCGCGTAGACACTTCGCGCTGTCGGCGCGTCGTCTCGGCATCCAGCGCCAGCGAACCTTCTTCCAACAGCACGCCGTGAAGGTCGCGGGACATCTCACGGGGAGATGTCCCGCGACCTTCACGGCGTGCCGCACCCGCTCCGGATTTCGTTCCAGAGGGTCACCGAAACCGCCCCCGCCGGACCTATGGATGTGCAGCGTTTCCCCCACGTGCAGGGTGAACACGCGGATTGAGGGGAT
>JACZVE010000288.1 GCA_022572825.1 SAR324 cluster bacterium | reverse complement strand
GCGGCTTCGCTCTGACCTTTCGGGATGGATTCGATGCCGGCGCGGAAAATCTCCCCATGTCGAACCCACTGCCCTCCGCGCAGCGCACCCATTCCGTGAACTTGGGCGGCTTTTCGGGGAACAAGGTGATCCCGATCTGTATCTTCATGGGCACTGTATCTCCATGGGCACCCCTGGGGTTTGTTGTCCTGGTGTGCGGCGCCGCCCGCCGGGTGAACGTCATTGGTCCTCCCTTTCCTACGGGATCGGCGTTGGCATTTCAAACCGCGATGCTTGCGCGGGATGATGTTCCGATTGCCCGCCTCCGATCGGGGAGAGGCGCGATTGCGCTTTCGGCCGGAACTGTATTTACTTCATATTCCATCCACGCACTTGCGCGGAGCAGCGACGGATCGAACCATGCCCAGCTGCTCATGGCCGGCGCGCACCTTCTTTCGAGGGGAAATCCATGACGATCGTCAAATCGGGATTGATCCAGGCCTCCATCGCCGCGGACACGGGCGAGTCCTGCCAGGTGAACAAGGACAAAACGGTGGAAAAGCACCTTGCATTCATCGAGCAGGCGGGCAATCAGGGCGTGCAGATTCTCTGTCTCCAGGAACTTTTCAACGGGCCATATTTCTGTCCTTCCAAGGATCCGAAGTGGTTCGACATCGCCGAATCCATCCCGGACGGCCCTACCACACGGCTCGTGCAGGAGTACGCCCAGAAGTTCCAAATGGCTATCGTCTCCCCCATATTCGAGAAGGACCCTTCGGGGGAATACTTCAACACCGCCGCGGTCATCGACGCCGATGGGAGTTTTCTGGGCAAGTACCGCAAGCTGCACATACCCAAGGCGAAAGGGCACCAGCACAATTTCGAGTATTACTATTTCAAACCCGGCGACCTGGGCTTTCCCGTGTTCAAAACCGCCTACGCCACCATCGGCGTGTACATCTGCTTCGACCGCCATTTTCCCGAAGGCGCACGCATGCTGGGGCTGAACGGTGCGCAGATCGTGTACATACCCTCGGCCACCTGGGTTTCCAAGTCCCAGTACATCTGGAACGTGGAGCAGCCGGCCCTCGCTGTGGCGAACGCCTACTTCGTCGGTACCATCAACCGCGTGGGCATGGAGGGACCCTGGAACCTCGGCCGGTTCTATGGCAGCAGCTACTTCGTCGACCCCCACGGCAAGATTTTCGCCCAGGCCTGCGAAGACAAGGACGAGTTGCTCGTTGCCGATCTCGATCTGGATCAGGTCGAAGAGGCGCGCGAGGCCTGGCAGTGGTACGACGAGCGGCGCCCGGAACTCTACGCGGGGTTGAGCGCGGGGTAGGCTGCCGCCTCGCGCCGCCGGGCGGGCAACACGCAGCCTGCTTTGCACACGCATAGCATTTATACCCAGGACTCGGGGCTTCCGAGGCCGCGGCGCCCGTCGGGAATCTTCTGCACGTCGTCGGTCAGCTCGTAGTAATCGCCCGCCTCGTCGGTGAATATATGAACCGCGAGCTGCAAACCGGTCGGCTTGTTGAGGGTGCCGGCGTGATCCAGAAACAGGTTCGCGCCGCAATGTGCGCAGAAACCGCGCCGGCCCCGGGCCGAGGACTGATACCAGCTGAGGTTGCCCTCCCCGAGAATCGTAAGGTGTTCCCCCCGCGCCGCCGTTGCCATCCAGATTCCACCCGTGAAGCGCCGGCATGTGTTGCAGTGACACGCGATCACCGGACGCAACGCTCCGCGCACCTCGTATTGCACCTTGCCGCACAGGCATCGGCCGCTGTCCCGCACAGACACCTCCGAAGCCTCCATCTCGCCGCTCCGCTCCCGATAATCCGTTTCGGCACCCGTAAGCCTCATACATTGCGGACTGGCCGCATGGGGCGTGGGCATCCTTGCTGCTGGAGATAACAAAATTGCTAAACTGGTGCGGTTATTAAAACAATTTATTCCCGCTGCCCGCATTTCTCCCTTTGATGATGAATAAACAGTCTTAACAGAATAATGTTCAGGTAAGCACTCGCCCAGTGATCGGGAGACGTCATGGAATGCGGGAATTGCGGGCACGATAACCGACCCGTCGCCAAGTTTTGCGAGGAATGCGGCTCCCCGCTGGAACGATCTTGCCCTGCTTGCCAACAGGCATTGTCCCCCTCTGCCAAATACTGCGATTTCTGCGGTCACGACCTCTCCAAGCCGATCGCAGCCACGCCACCCCCTGCTGCTGCTCCCAGTCCCGAAGGCGAGCGCCGCCAGGCCACCGTGCTGTTCTGCGACCTTTCCGGCTATACCGCCATGAACGAGCAGCTCGATCCGGAGGAGGTGGAAGGCGTGATGAGCCGCATCAAGACCGAGGCGGTGAAGATCGTCGAGAGCCATGGCGGGATCGTCAACCAGTTCGTGGGGGACGAGGTGCTGGCGCTGTTCGGCATCCCCACCGCCCACGAGGACGACCCCCGCCGGGCCGTGCAAGCCGCGCTGGAACTGCACGAGCTGGTGCGGGGTCTGAGCGGCCGGGTGGAAGGGCGCATCGGGCGGCCCTTGCGCATGCACACGGGTATCAACACCGGCCTCATCGTGACCCACCTGCGGGATGACCGGGATGGTCGCTATGGAATCACCGGGGACGCGGTCATTACGGGAGCCCGCCTGAAAGCGCAGGCCGAGGCGGACGAAATCCTGGTCGGCGCGGAAACGGAGAAGCTGATCGCCCCGTTCTTCGAGACGGAAGCGTTGGCCGCGGTGGCGATGAAGGGCAAGGCGAAAGCGGCGATCCCGTACCGGGTGGTGCGGGCATCCGAGGTACAAACCCGCTTCGAGGCCGCCGAACAACGCGGCTTCACCCCGTTCACGGGGCGCGAGCAGGAGCTGGCCACCCTGCACGCCTGCCTGGCCAGGGCCGTGGGCGGGCAGGGCCAGTTCGTCACCGTGCTCGGCGAGGCCGGGGTGGGCAAAAGCCGCTTGCTGTTCGAGTTCAGGCACGGGCTGGATCGGGAGCAAATCACGGTATTGCAGGGCCGTTGCCAGAGCTACGGCAGCGAGACGCCCTACCTGCCGTTCCTCGATGCCATCCGGCGGGGACTGCGGTTGCGGGAGGAGGAAAACCCGGACGCGCTGCTAAATACGGCCGTGACGAACATCCGGGCCATCGATGCGGCACTGGAACAATACATCCCCCACTACCTGCACCTGCTGTCCATTCCCAATGATGACTTCCCCCTGCCTGATGGCCTGCAGGGGGAAGCGCTGCGCAGTGCACTTCTGGAAGCGCTGGCCGCGATGTTCACCCTGAACACGCGGGATAAGCCGATGGTGTGCATCATGGAGGACTGGCATTGGGCGGACGAGGCATCGGACGCGGCCATGAAAAACCTGATGGGGCTCATTGCCCATTACCCGCTGATGATGGTCGTCATTTACCGGCCGGAGTTCGCGCGAAGCTGGGGAAATCCGGAGCAATACACCCCCATCGTGGTGAAGTCTCTCGACGTCGCCAACACCGAGACCCTCATTCGCTCGGTATTCGACGCCGCAGCGCTTCCCGAAGGATTGGGCGCCCGCGTGCACGAGCGCACGGGCGGAAACCCGCTTTTTATCGAGGAGATCGGTCATGCGCTGATCGAGGAGGGCACCGTGGTGGTCAAGGCAGGACAGGCGGCCCTGACCGAGGCGCTGGATTCGGTGAGGCTGCCCGACACGGTGCACGCGGTGATCCGGGCGCGGGTGGACCGGCTGGACGGCGAGGCGCGGGAAGTGCTGCGGGTGGCCGCGGTGATCGGCCGGGAGTTCGCCCGGCGCATTCTGGAAAGGGTCTACCCGGCCCGCGCTCGCCTGCCCCGCCCCCTGGAGGACCTGAGGGCCCAGGACCTGATCCAGCAGGTGCGGGTGCTGCCCGAGGCGCAGTACATCTTCAAGCACGTGCTGACCCAGGTGGTAGTTTACGAGACTCTTCTATTGCAGCAACGCAAGACTCTCCACGCAATGGTGGGGCACGCGATCGAGGCGCTCTATCCTGACCGGCTGGAGGAGTACTACGAGGACCTGGCGCACCATTACAGGCAGAGCGCGGAGACAGAGAAGGCCATCGAATACTTGGGAAAATCGGGAGACAAGGCGGTCGGTTATTCATCATTGCGAGAGGCGCGGAGCCATTACCAGGCCGCTGTGGAATTGCTAGACAGCCTTAACGAACGTGAGGCGTACGTAGACGATAGAATCCGCATCACTTTGCGATGGGCCGAAATCGGTACTGGACTTGTAACGGAAGATCTCGCGGCGGCCCTGGCGGAGGCATTCGCATGCGCCCAGCTACTGGACCAGCAAGCGCAGATGCTCGAAGTCGCATCTTGGGAAGCTCATATTCGAATGATGCTTGGCGATGCCGTTCGGGGCCGTGAACTCGCGGAATACGTCGTCTCGAGCCCAGATAGCTCTCTCGGTGAGGCAGCAACCGGCAGAGCGTATACATGTCTTGGTATCAATGCGTTGTGGAGCGGCGAAGTGAGTTCGGCAGTGAACTATACAGGTTTGGGTAGACAGAGCCTCGGCCGCGGGATGGGACCGTTCTGGGAGAGATGGCTGCTGATGCTCAGCGGGCGTAGCGGTGCGTTCTCTGGTGAGTTTGATAGTTCATTGCACTGGTTTGAAAAGGCTATTGAGATATCCAGTGAGGAGCGGTCAATGGAGTCATGGGCACCTGTTTTTGCAGGGTATGCTTACAATGAACAGGCAGCGTGGGCACGGGCATCCTCTGCGGCGGCATTGGGCCGCGAACTCGCGCAACGATATGATGATCCATGGCCCGCTGCATGGGGACT
>JACZVE010000287.1 GCA_022572825.1 SAR324 cluster bacterium | reverse complement strand
CCGGCCGTTGACGGACTCCGGGGTCGCCCCCGGGGCCTCGCTGAACTCCCAGCCGTAGTCCCCCATGAACGGGTCCACCACGGACAGCGAGATGGCATCCTCCAGACCTTTCAGCTTGCGCATGATCAGGGTGCGGTGCGCCCAGGGGCAGGCCAGCGAGACGTAGAGGTGATAGCGGCCGGCCTCGGCGGGAAAGGCCGAGCTGCCGTCCGCCGTGATCCAGTCGCGGAAATCGGTGATCGTGCGCACGAAGCGTCCCTTCGGGTCGGCGGTGCGCTCCCCCACCTGCCACTTGCCATTGACGAGCATGCCCATCGGTCGTTCTCCTTATCCTTGTTGGCAACACCGTCTTGCCAGCACCGTGTCGCTGGCCGTCGCGGTGACGAGTATTCGGGAAAGGCTCCCGGAGAATCAGGTTAGCATGGCTCGCCTGCGCCCCCAAGAACCTGTAAATCCGGGCGATCGCCTGGCTCACACGAGATCGAACAGCAGCACCTCCGCGTCGCCTTCGGCGTGCAGCTCGACGTGGGATTCCCCGCTGATAGCCGCCCCGTCGCCGCCCTTCAGGGGCTCACCGTTGACGGTTACGCTCCCTTTCGCCACCTGTACCCAGGCATGGCGGCCCTCGGCGAGGGGGTGGCTCACATCGTCCCCGGCGCTAAGCAGCGTCGCATAGAGCGCAACGTCCTGATGGACGGTGACGCTGCCCCCCCGGCCGTCCTGTGAGGCCACCAGCCGGAGCCCGCCGCGCCGCTCATCCTCGGGGAATGCCTTCTGCTCGTAGCCCGGCGCCAATCCCGATAGTTGCGGCAGGATCCAAATCTGCAGCAGGTGGACTGAATCGCTCTTTGAGTGATTGTACTCGCTGTGGGTAATTCCCGTGCCGGCGGTCATCCGCTGCACCTCGCCGGGCCGGATCACCGAGCCGTTGCCCATGCTGTCGCGGTGCTCCAGGGCGCCCTCGAGCACGTAGGTAATGATCTCCATGTCCCGGTGCGGGTGGGTATCGAAGCCTTTCGCCGCCTGCACGCGGTCCTCGTTGATGACGCGCAGGTGGCGAAACCCCATGTGACTGGGATCGTGATAGTTTCCGAAGGAGAAGCTGTGCCGGGTATCCAGCCAGCCGAAGTCGAGATGACCCCGCTCTTCCGCGTTGCGTACTGCGATCATTGCGCTTTCCTGCAATTCGCCCGTGGTTGGAGTGTTTCCGGCGCGAGGGGCACGCGGGTCGGGATGTCGGGCGTCCCTCGCGCGCCGCTGCCGCGCCGGCTGGCCCACGGTCAGGGGCCAAGGGAGTGTCCCGCGCCAGGAAAGTGGCGCACGGGTATATTTGGACCGCTTTTAGCGTTGCTGGCGGCCCAGGGTCTTACAGAGCCACCCCAGCGACGCCTGCTCCTTGCCCTCGAGAACGCTCATTTCGCTGACGATGGATTCCACGTGGCGCGGAAACAGTTCGGCAATAAACGCCTGGCCGGCGGGCGTCAGGTGTACCTGCACGAAGCGGCGGTCCTTCAACTCGCGGCGCCGCTCTACCAGGCCGCGCTTTTCCAGGTTGTCGATCACCAGGGTCACGTTGCCGCCGCTTTTCAGCAGCTTGGATGCGATCTGGCGCTGGTGCATGGGTCCCAGGTGATGCAACGCCTCCAACACGCCGAACTGGCTCACCGTCACGTCGCAACCCGTGCGCCGGTGCACGCGCGTCACCACCGACTCGGCCGCCCGGATCAGCTTGATATACGTGTCCAGGGCCTGTGCAGCCCTTTCGCCGCCGCGGTAATGCGTGCCCATAATCGACCGATGTTTAATTATATAATATTAAACTATCAGGATTTGGCGTGATGTCAACCCCTGCTGACGGGGTCGGGCAGAAAATTGCCAGTGCCTCTGGAACGTAGCGGATAAGGCCCTGCCGGCCAATAATTGGAAGACCGGGGAGACGGAGAGGACGGTGCGCCGCTATGAACGCACTGGGCGGCTGGAGGGTGTCGGGTGGGGGCGAATGGGCAGCGCCGGGAAGGCTGCCCGTCAGAACCGCGCCAGCGGAATGCCGAACCGGTCCTTGATGATCCGCTTAAGCTCGTCATCATTTTGCAGCCCGGCAAAGCGCAATTCGGTTTCAATGGAGATTAGAACGCTCTTCAGGTCGTCCGAATCGCGGCTGGAGAGAAACAACTCCCGGACGTCCTTGGCTTCCAGGTTCGAGATCACCGTATTGCGGAGGCGCTCCTTCACCTGGGCGATCATCTTCGGATCCATATTGCGCATCAGCGATTCGATCTCGCTCTGGTTAAAGCCGCGCAAGGAGAGCCGAATCCAGATGGAATAGATGCTCACCGACGGTGGGGCCTGTGCCATTGAAACCGGGGTGGAAGCCAACAGCAGCAGTACCATGCCGGGCAGCAGGCACTTCAGCCAATGCGATCTCATCGTGTCCTTAAACGCTTGCGGGTTGCTTGCTCGCCGATGCCATGCGCCGCCTGGGTGCAGCATCCGCGGTTTCACCGTGCCCGTCCACCGCGCGGAACGCGCGCCGATCCGCTACGATCGCGAATCCCGCCGAATGGCGCTGGCGCTGTCCCGGGTACGTGGGGCCGTTTCCCTTCGCCCCTGCCGGGGGCGCACCCACCCCGAAGCCCACCGGGGCACGGGCATTCCGCGCGCTTCAAACCCAATATGCCTATCGGAATGTCCGTGCAAAACTTTAGCATGCCCCGCCGGTGGTGTCCGGTTTTCCAGCGCCTGCGAATTGAGGCGGGGTGCGTTGAAAACCGTCCGGGTTTCTGTGAAACTTCCAGTAATACTTGGAAGCCCCGTGATCTATTCGAAAAAAGCACGCCTTCTGATTATAACGCCACCCTATTGCCGGACCGATGAATCGATTCACGCAGTTGATAGTTCGCTGCTGTATCCGCGACTGGGAGCGGGTCGCGGAACCGCCGGTGCGCAGCCGCTATGGGATGCTGGAGGGCTGGGTCAGCATCGTCGGCAATCTGGTCCTGGCGCTGGTGAAGCTCGTGCTGGGCCTGATGGCGCATTCCGCCGGGCTCATCGCGGATGCGGTGCACTCGTTGAGCGACATGGCATCCTCGGCGGTGGTGATACTCAGCTTCAGGATTTCGCGCAAGCCGCCCGACCAGGAACACCCCTTCGGTCACGAAAAGGCGGAGTACGTGGCCACGCTCGTCGTGGCGCTGCTTATGATCATGGCCGGCTTCCAGATCGGGCAGGAAAGCCTGACGGGCCTGTGGCGCGAGCCCGCCGCCACCTATCTGCCGCTGACGTGGTGGATGTTCGCGGTGCTGGTATTGTTGCTGCTGGCCAAGGAAGCGATGGGTGGGTTCTCGCGCGCCCTGGGGCGGATGATCGACTCGCAGGCGCTGAAAGCCGATGCCTGGCACCACCGAACCGATGCCCTCTCCACCGCCATCGTCATCGTGGGATTGGGCGGCCGCAACGTGGGCCTGTACTGGCTGGACGGCGTGGCAGGGCTCCTGGTGGCGCTGTGGATCGTGTGTACCGGCATCAAGGTGGCCTACGACGCCATCTCTCCCCTGCTGGGCGAGATCGCACCGCCTGACGAGATCGAGACCATCCGCAAAATCGCGCAAGCGGTCGCCGGCGTCGTGAGCAGCCACGACATCAAGGTGCAAAAGTACGGTCATTTCTACTTTACCACCCTTCATTGCGAGCTCTCGGACCGCATGGACGTGCACAAGATGCACGAGATCTCGGTGATCATCGAAACCCGTATCCTGAAGCGGTTTCGCGGCGAGTGCGTCGTGCACATGGATCCGGTCAACCTATACCATCCGCTTTTGCACCGCGTGTCCGACGTGATCAAGGACGCCGTGATCAGCCACTCCGAACTGGTCGAGTTCCGGGATCTCAATCTGTGGAACGAGGAGGGCCGGGAACGGGGGGAAGTGGAAGTTTCCGTCAATGCGGCCACGCCGCGGGAGACCTATCCCGACATCACCGGATACATCAGCTCCGAAGTGCGCCAGCATTTTCCGGCGCTGGACTTCAGTGTCCGCCTCAAGGTGGACTTCACCGCGGAACCCCTGAGCCACTGAATCGGTATGGCCGCAATCTGCATCCGCGGCGCTTGACGACCGGCCGCGCGGCGGGCTAATTTTACCATCCATCCGGGTCGGTGGCATCCTCGCTGCCGCTCAGTCTGCACCATTGGTCGCGCACAGGGAGGTGCCTGAGAACCACACATGACGCCGCGATGGATCCTTCATGAGAAGGGAGCGGCTGAACGGCGGGAACGGCTGTGCGCGCAAGCGGGCCTGCATCCCATCGTCGCCGACATCCTGCTGCGCCGGGGCATTGACGCTCCGGAAACCGCGCAGGCGTTTCTGGCGCCCCGCCTGGAGCACCTGCACGATCCCTTCCTGCTGAAGGGGATGGATGCGGCCGTGGGGCGCATCGCGCGCGCCCTGGAGAAGGGTGAGCGGATCGTCGTATCCGGCGATTATGACGTGGACGGGGTCGCGTCCAGCGCGCTGTTGACTCATTTTCTGCGTGCCGCCGGTGCGGCCCGGCCCGCCTACTTCATTCCCAATCGCTTCGAGCACGGCTATGGGCTCACCGCGCGCACGGTGGACGCCCTGTTGGCCCTGCGGCCGCACCTCGTCATCACCGTTGACAACGGCATCACCGCGCTGGAGGAAATCCCCCGGTTGAGGGCGGCAGGCATCGATACGATCCTGACCGACCATCATCTTCCCCGCAGCCAAGGCGTGCCCGAGGGGATCGTCATCAACCCCGTTCAGCCGGACTGCCCCTATCCCTACAAGAAGATCTCCGGGTGCGGCGTCACCTTCAAGCTGGTGACCGCGCTGCGAAAGCTGCTGCGCGGAGAGG
>JACZVE010000286.1 GCA_022572825.1 SAR324 cluster bacterium | reverse complement strand
TCTGCCCTCCATCTTCGGTTTCACGCGGGAGTACGTGACGCGCCGCGAAGGCGCTTCCCCGTTGCAGCTGACGGCGCGCGGCGAGCATGTCGTGCCGATCCGGGGCCTCGCGCCCGCGCCCGTGCGCGCGGCGGCGGAGCACCGCTACGCGCGGGCCTCACGCCTGGAGCAGGAGACGGCGGCGCGCTATTTTTGGATATTCAACAATTGCCACACCTTTCTGCGCGACGTGCTGCGCGCCGGCGGCCCCATCCACGAGAAGTACTTCCCCAAGCACTTCGTCGCGGCCTATCTGGCGGAAATCCGTGGCGGCTTCCCCAGCCCCACGCCGGTGCCCGCGGCCGAGCCGGACCGCTAGAACTCCGTTCTCAGCACCTTGAAGGCCCCGGTGCGCTCCGACTTGCCTCTGAATTTTTTCCGCCGTATATCGCCCAGGGTCATCAGGTGCCGGGGAATCTGTTGCACGACGCTTTCGCTGACGATGATCTCTCCACCTTGCGCCATCTCGTTCAGCCGGGCAGCCACGTTGACCGCGTCGCCGATAATCCCAAATTCCATCTTTTCTTCCGAGCCGATGCTGCCGGCGACCACCACCCCGTGGTTGATTCCGATGCCCACTCTCAGCAGCAGGGGGTTGAGATTTCCGCGGGCACGGCGTTTGAGTTCCTTCTGCATTTTCACGGCCGCCTTGACCGCCCGCTCGGCATGATCCTCGTGCGCGGCCGGCACGCCGAACACGCCCAACACCGCATCGCCGATGTACTTGTCCACATAGCCTCCCTGCAACACGATCGCCCGCGTAGCGATCGTGAAGTACTCGTTGAGCGCCTGCACGATCTCCTCCGGCTCCCTGGATTCCACGATGCCGGTAAAACCCCGCACGTCGGTGAACAGAATCGTGGCTTCGTTGCGCGTGCCGCCCAACCACGCCTCTTCGGGGCGGGCCATGATCATTTTCAGCACGTGAGGATTCACGTAGCGGCCGAAGGAGCGTTCCATCAGCAGCTTTTGCCCCAGTTCCCGCGAGATGGAATCGAACGAGGTCACCAGATCCTCGAATTCGTGGTTGTTGCGGATGTGAACCCGGTAGTCGCGCTCGTGCGTTCCCTGCTGCTGCGTGACAAACAGCAGAGCGGAAAGCGGGCGCAGAAAGTTCCCGCCCACGCTGACGGCCAGGACGATTCCGAAGGCGACGATGAGCAGGCTCAGCAGGATGAGCAGCACGCCTTCGTGCTTCAGGCGCTCGGCGATATAGTCCAGCGATACGCCCAAATGAATCCGGCCCAGGGACTCGTCCTGAAAGCTTACCGGTCTGGAAAGATGCAACACGTCGAGGCCGCGCTCGTCCTGATAGACGTAATAGGCCACGCCGTCCTCCCGCTGTCCCTGCCCCTCGGGCGCCTCGTAATCCAGCAGACTGCCGATCAACGTCGGATCGGAGTGGGCGCGCACCACGCCCCCTTTGTCCGCGATGATCCCGTACCGCACGCCCTCGTTGAGCGCGGCCGCTTTCACCACGTGGTTGAGCTGCAGCAGGTCGTTGTTGACCAGCCCGCCCTTGGCGGTTTCGGCGACGAAGTTCAGGTTTAGCCTGCCCATGCGCACCGCCTGCTCGGTGAGCTGCGCATGATGCGCCCGCAATACCACGAGGCTCAGCGCCACCATGGCGACCCAGGTCAGGCCGATGACGGCGACGGAGAGCCTGAAGCGGATCACCGTACGCAGGCGGCCAAGGGCTTTGCGAAAGGTGACCCGGCTTTTGATGAGCGCGGCGATGTTTTCCGAGAGGGCCTTGGCGGCGATCTTGTAGTGCTTGTTGATCGCGCCCAGCACCTCGTACTCCTCGGCGAATCCCATCTCCACGATCGTCAGCCCAATGGGCTGAGCGAGGGACTGCTGCCGCTCCAGCGCTTTTTGCAACTGATTTTCGGTAATCAGCCTTTCCTTGAGCAACACCTCGCCCACCCAGGGCGTGCGGAAAGGATCCAGCTTGCCGCCGATCCGGGCCAGAGGCGCCCTGAGCTTTCGCACTCTGGATCTGAAGGATGCGACCGCGTTTGCGGCCTGCGGAAGGCGAAACAGGGGGGAATTGCTCATCGGATTGGGTCCCGTCGCGATGTGAATCGGTCTAGCACACGCTTTCGCTGAACCATTGCAGTTGCTCCTCCTGGATGTTGGTGATGAACATGTGCCCGGGCGCATGCGTAATGGCAAAAGGCAGCTTTGCAGTGAGCAGCGCCGCCTGCGGTGTCACCCCGCAGGCCCAGAACACCGGAATCTCGCCCTCGTCTATGGGCACCGCATCCCCGTAGTCGGGCTGGGCCAGATCGCCGATCCCGATTGCCGCCGGATTCCCCTGGTGAATGGGCGCACCGTGCACCTGGGGAAACGCGCCAGTGATCAGGGTCGCCCGCAGCGCGTCCCGCGGCAGGAACGGCCGCATCGAGACCACCATTGGGCCGGCGAACACGCCCGCTTCCCGGCAGGGGATGGTGGTGCGGTACATGGACACGTTGCGGCCGCAGGTGATATGGCGCACGTCCAGCCCCGCATCACGCAGTGGCTTTTCAAAGCTGAAGCTACAGCCCAGCAGGAAGGAGACGAGATCGTCCCGCCAAACAGCCGAAACGTCGGTGGGCTCTTCGGCCAGCTCGCCCTTGATCCAAACGCGGTAGCGGGGCACGTCCGTGCGCAGGTCCGCATCCGGGGCCAGCCGGCGCGGGGCCACCTCGCCGGCGTCGACCACCTCCAGCAGGGGGCAGGGCTTGGGATTGCGCTGGCAGAAGAGGAGAAAATCGAATGCATAGGCCTTGGGCACCGCCACCAGGTTGGCCTGGATATAACCCGGGGCCTCCCCCGCGGTCGGTGCGGCGAACTCTCCGGCGCGAATACGTTCCCGCAGCTGCTGATAGGCGCAATCATCGCTCATGGCAATCCTTCCCTATTAAAAGACCAGCCGATCGTCAAGGGCGACCCGCATACGCGCCGCAGGAAGGCCACCGCCGCGCCAGTGCCGCCCGGTGAAATGGGCAAACCTGAGCAACAGGGCCCGCGACATCGGCGGCGCGGCCTATGCCGTTGTTATCGGCTTCCTTCCGTGGGTGGAAGATGGCGGCTTGCCTGCCGCCTCCTATGCGCAGGGACTTGCGCGTCCGCGGCACTTTCCCGGCACCGTCGCACTTCCCGTCAGAAATCCATTTAGCACTTCCTAGCGATTTCGCACAGTAAAATCAATAGCCTGCGCCCAGCCCGGATTTTCTGACGGGAAGTACACTATCGCTCCCGCGGGCGAGGGAGCCGGGAGGTGATGTCGCGGCCGCGGCTGTTGATGGTTGACGAGCCATTCCGTCAGTCTGGCGCCGGGCGTGGTGAAGGAAATGATGGAGGCCTTCCGGCGCATCCGGGAGCGGGGCGTGAGCATTCTGTTTATTGAACAAAATGTGCAAGTTGCGCTAGCCTGTCGAAGCGGGGCTACGTCCTGGAAAGCGGTCGGATGGTCGTCGATGGCCCCGCCGACCGGCTCTTGAACAGCGACGCCGTTAAACGCGTTCCTGGGCGGGTGAACCCGCGGTGTCCATTGCCGCGCCCGTGCGTTCGAATACGCGCCCGACGCGTTTGCGATCCCGAAAGGCCCATCGATGTCCTACCGACCCTTCGCCGAGGTGGAGCCGGCACCGCCGGACCCCATTCTCGGCTTGACGGAAGATTTCCGCAACGATGCCAATCCCCGCAAGATCAACCTTACCTCCGGCGTTTATCTGAACGAGGCGGGCGTCAATCCGGTGCTGAAATCGGTCAAGCAGGCCGAAAAAATGTGGCTGGAGCAGGAGACCACGAAAGATTATCTCGGCATCGCGGGCGAAGCGACCTATGCCCAAATCGTGCAACAGATGATCTTCGGGCCGCACCACCCCGCCGTCCGGGAAGGGCGCATCGCGACCGTCAACACCCCGGGAGGCACGGCCGCCCTGCGGGTGGGGGCCGACTTTTTGCGCGCGCAATTTCCCACTGCCACCATTCGGCTCAGCGACCCCACTTGGCCCAATCATCCCGGCGTGTTCAGGAGCGCCGGACTCGCGGTCGATAGCTACCCTTACTACGCGCCGGAATCGCACTCCCTGAAGGTGCAGGAGATGCTGGCTGCGCTGGAACGGGTTCCGGAAGGCGACGTGGTGCTGTTGCACGTGTGCTGCCACAACCCCACCGGCGTCGACCCTGATCCGGAGCAGTGGGGGCGTATCGTGGAGATCTTTCAGCGGCGGCCCATCCTTCCGTTTCTGGACTTCGCCTACCAGGGCTTCGGCACGGGCAGCGAGGAGGACGCATATGCCGTGCGCGCATTTGCCGATGCCGGCCTGAATCTGGTCGTGGCCAGCTCATTTTCCAAGAACTTCGGTTTGTATCGCGAACGGGTCGGCGCCCTGAGCGTAGTCGCCAGCGACGCCGGAGAATCGGCGAACGTGATGAGCCGCCTGAAGCAAACCGTACGCGGCAACTACTCCAACCCGCCCGCCCATGGCAGCAAAATCGTCGAAATCGTCTTCGGCACCCCCGAGCTTCGCCGCCTCTGGGAGCAGGAAGTGGTCGAAATGCGGGACCGCATCCGGGAAATGCGACGTTCATTCGTACAGACGCTGAAAAAACACGGGCTGAAACGCGATTTCAGCTTCCTGCTGCGGCAGAAGGGAATGTTCTCGTATTCCGGCATCGGCAAGGAAGCGGTGCGGGCGCTGCGGGAAAACTATAGCATCTATATCGTGGAAAACGGCCGCATCAACGTCGCGGCGATGACCGGCGCAAACATGGATTATTTGTGCCGCAGCATCGCAGCGGTGCTCAAGGAATGAGTTTCGTCCGAGCAGTACGGATCGGACTGAAACATCTGG
>JACZVE010000285.1 GCA_022572825.1 SAR324 cluster bacterium | reverse complement strand
GGGGGGGATGCGGCCGGAGTTGCCACGCGCCCCCAGCAGGGCGCCGTCGGCGGCGGCGCGCGCCAGCTCGCCGAACGTGGCCCCCTGGGGCAGTGCCGCCGCCGATTCCCCGGCGGCCCGCAGCGTCTGGGCCATGTTGCGCCCCGTATCACCGTCCGGCACGGGGAACACGTTGATCGCGTCGATCGCCGGAAGCTCGCTCTCGTCGCAGAAATACGGTGCTGGCTTCTTGCACGACGTAAACACGTTGAACGTCCGTCCGGCGTCCATGGTCGCGCCCAGGTCGTGGCCGATGCCGAAGGCTTCATACGGCCAGGTGCCGGCCAACCAATGCTCGAGCCAGCCGTCCTTGCCCGCGAACTTCTGCGAGATCAGGTTGGATGTGTAGGGCCTGCTCCCATTCCGTGATGGCCTGGGAGAGATCGCCTTGTTTCAGGAGGCAATTCCATAGTTGTAGGTGACCAAGGCGGATACGTTGTCGCGGATAGGGACAATGGAGGGATCTACTCGTTCGGCCTGGGCCCATGCGGTCACTTCCCCTTCTTCTTCCCCTTCCAGATCCCCCAGCTTGGCCAGCCCGACACCCAGATTCCAATGCGCATTGGCATACTCGGGCCAATGCTGTTGGGCTTGTCGAAATTCTTGGATGGCTGAATCCAATTCATCGGTGAGATAGAAATCGATGCCAAGAATGAGATGATCTTGGGCGGTTTGTCTTTCACTTATCTGACGGTCGAGGCCAATACTTTGTGCTAAAGCATGGTGTGAAAAGATTACGGGAAAAATGCAGCTAATGAGTATGCCGGTGATAAAAAGATGCAGCTTAGGCATAGAGCCTCCAAATGCAATACAGGGACTGTCTCCATGAGCGCGAAAGGTATCCAAGATACGCAAGGACCTCTTACACGATACCATTTGGACTGGATGAATTTGAAATGAAGGCTGAGAATGGCTCAGGCGAGGTGAGAAATCAGATTCGGAATTTCCGTGCAGTGCGAGGGCCAACTTTTGGCCCCGCGCACACGATGAACACGTTTTGGTGAGAGTCTACTGCCCCGAGTGTTTATGATGTCTTGTGGGTGGGGTGTTCGACCAAGAAGTCGCCAATGGCCAAGTAATCCAGATTTCCCTGGAGGAAGGCGCGAATGCCGTCATGTGGGGTGTTCACAATAGGCTCCTCGTGCATATTGAAGCTGGTATTGATGACCGAAGGCACACCGCTGAGCTGAAAATACTCTTTGAGGATGCGATAGTAGCTGGGATTGCCTTCTTCCTTGACCAGTTGGGGCCGGGCCGTTCCGTCGACGTGGACAGCAGCAGGGCATGTTTGTTTCATGAAGTCCGTGCAATTAAATGTCAGGGTCATGAACTGTGATGTGTACTCGGCACCCTCCATATTGTAATAGCACCTGTTTCGTTCTTCATACAGCGTGACGGGTGCAAAGGGCATAAATTCCGTTCGTCCGAGACGCTGATTTAACCACTGATTGACTTCCGGCTCTGACGCGCGATACAAAATTGATCGGTTGCCCAACGCCCGTGGGCCATATTCCATCCGCCCATTAAAACGCGCGACGACTTTCCCTTCATGAATAAGTTTGGCCACGGTCGGCTCAATGGGTTGGAGGTGTTGATACTCCAAGCCAGCCGCTTGTAATTCCTTCGTAATGTCCTCGTCGGAATAGTCGGGGCCAAAGTAGACGGTTTGAAAGGGGACGCGCTTCTTGAGGTTTTGGCGACAGGCAAGGAATGCGGCACCGGTTCCGCATCCGCCGTCTCCCATGTTGGGGTCCACGAAGATATGGTTGACTCCTGGGATCTCGAAAATCCGTTGGTTCAGTTTGACATTGGCAATGACGCCTCCGGCTAGGACGACAGTGTCGATTTCCGTCTGCTCCACATAGTGGTGAATGTATGCCGTCGCGACGATTTCGAGCACATGCTGATATGCGGCAGCTACGTCGATTTTTGGGAACAGATTGGCGAGGTAGCGGGAGAAGTAAATATTGTTGCTTTCGATGATTCGGAAATTGCCAGGCTCTTGGTGAAAGCGGCTTAAGACCAAATCCACGAGAATTTTTGGGTCGCCATATGCCGCGAGGCCGACAATCTTTCCTTCGTGACGTGAGGGTTTAAATCCCAGTGAAGAGGTGACGCTCTCGTAAAAGGTGCCCAAGGAATGGGGATACTCAAGCCCATGGATGCGGCGGATTTTGGTGCCGTCGGGGTGCTTGTTCCTATGACGCCGACCGCGCAGCCTTTCAGCCACAGGATTGCCGCCAGCACCAGCAGGCCACGGCTAAAGCCCTGTGGAGTTCGCAACTTGACCATGGCGCTACGCTCGCGGTACACGACTGGCCGCGTAAGTTGTCAAGGAGAGCGTCTCGCGCCCCTCAGTGCCAAGTCCTCCGTTCCTGGCTGGTTCTTACTTGATGGAATTCTCTCACCGCCGCACCGAGCATTGCACCTTGACTTCATATCAGCCGCTCCGCGCTCCGCGTTCATTCTAGCGACCTCATGCAAGAAAGCCCACGGCCGGACTCCAACCGGCGTCCTGATGACAACAAGCCCCCCACCAATCGAGGAGGCGGGTTTCCAGCCGCTGCTGGGGTTATCGCCGAGGGATTGCCAAACCCGCGTGGACCGTGCGACATCGGGGTAGGCCGGATGCGGTGCCGGGCTGCGACTGGCCACCACGGCTCGCCGCGGCGGGCGGGAATGCGCGCGGCTCGAGGGCACGGATATCGGGCGCAGTCCACTGGCGCGCGGGGATGTCATCATGGCGGTGATCCTCTCCGTTGCAGGTTCCCCACACAACGGGCGGCCCAACGTTCGCCTTCGGCGGGCGGGGCGGCTTTCCGAGCGGAGCGCCGCCGCACGGGCCGCATTGAGCCGGAAAGTGTGATTGTACGCGCAGCGGCAAAATTTGCTGGACATCCACCAGATGACGGGCTCCCGCCTGGGAGTTTTCCGCGACCGTTTCGACCGGGTGGTGGAACTGCAGGGCTTTGAGCTGACGCCGGTGCAGGGCACCTCGGAAGTGTGGAACTTCCGCAATCCCCTCTCCGGGCAGCGCGGCCGCCTGCTGAACGTTGCAGGCTACCTCGATGATGCGCCCATCTCCCTCACGACCTGGGGCCGCGCCTACATGATCACGCGCCAGGACTACACCCTTGCATTGCTGTTTCCCGGCGCGCCCCGCCGGATCAAACTCAACCAGGCGCGCTACAAAGTATTGGACGTTAACGCCAAGCCGCCGTATCCCCGACACTGGCCCACGGGTCTGGTGACGCGGGTAATCCGCTGGCGGCTTCGTAACATAATCATTCTCGACGAGTCGTTCCTGCTACGACAGATTGGCTTGCGCGGCACCGGTTAAGATACACGGCAGCGCCTCCGCCCACGCCTGCCGGGGCGCCGCCGCTACCTGCGCAACCCGCCTGCGCAACCCGATGCTCTCCGCATCGTCATCGGAAGCAGTCATGGAGTTGTGCGATCATCCCATCCACATTCTGCACGCAAAGCGCCTGGCCAGGGAGGTTTCCACCGCGGAGATCGCCCGCTCCGTGCTGGCCCGCATCGAGGCGGTCGAGGCGCGCGTTGGCGCATTCATCACGCGCACCACCGACGAGGTGTTGGCGCGCGCGCAGCAAGCCGACGACAAGCTGGCCAGGGGAGCGCAGGTTTCACCTATCGACGGCATGCCCATCGCCCTCAAAGACATCTTCAGCACCCGGGGCGTGCAAACCACTTGCGGCTCGCGCATTCTCGAAGGCTTCATCGCCCCGTACGACGCGACCGTTGTGGAACGGCTCAAGGTGCACGGGCTGAATCTAGTGGGTAAAACGAACATGGATGAGTTCGCCATGGGCTCGTCCACGGAAAACTCCGGCTACGGCCCTACCCGCAATCCCTGGGACCTCACGCGCGTGCCCGGTGGCTCTTCGGGGGGCTCCGCCGCCGCCGTAGCGGCGGGAGAGGCCCTCGCCGCGCTGGGTACGGATACGGGGGGCTCGATCCGCCAGCCGGGCGCCTTCACCTCCCTGGTGGGCCTTAAGCCCACCTACGGCCGGGTGAGCCGCTATGGCATGATCGCCTTTGCCAGCTCGCTGGACCAGTGTGGCGTGCTGACCCGCGACACCGCCGACGCGGGGTTGCTGCTGGGCATCATCGCCGGCCACGACCCGCGCGATGCCACCTCGGCCCGGCAGCCCGTGCCCGATTACACCGCCGCGTTGGGGGGCGACCTGAGCGGCAAGCGGGTGGGTCTGGTGCGGGAGTTTCAGCAGTGGGGCGAGCTTGAGCGCGTCGTGGCGGAGGTCTTCGCGGACAACGTGACAACGCTGCAAGCGCTGGGGGCGCAGGTGGAAGAAGTCTCCCTGCCCTCCGTCGACCACGCCATCTCCGTGTATTACATTCTCGCCCCCAGCGAGGCCAGCTCCAACCTGGGGCGCTACGACGGCGTGCGCTACGGCCCTCGCGCCGCCGGCGCGCGGAATATGCGCGCGCTGTTCGAGCGCACCCGCGAGGCGGGATTCGGCCAGGAGGTCAAGCGGCGCATCATGCTGGGCACCTTCGCCCTTTCCGCCGGCTACTACGACGCCTATTACCTGCGCGCCCTGCGCATCCGCGGGCAGGTGCGGGCCGAATTCGACCGGGCCTTCGCGCACGTGGATCTCATCGCCTGTCCCACCGCGCCCATGCCGGCGTTCAAGTTGGGTGAAAAGCTGGACGACCCCCTGCAGATGTACCTGGTGGACGCCTTCACGGTGCCGGTCAGCCTGGCCGGCCTGCCGGGCATCTCCGTGCCGGGCGGGTTCAGCCCGGAAGGCCTGCCGCTGGGCCTGCAGCTCATTGCGCCGCACTTCCAGGAAGCGGCCCTGCTGCAGGCCG
>JACZVE010000284.1 GCA_022572825.1 SAR324 cluster bacterium | reverse complement strand
GCATAGCATGCGGCGGGTATCGTCAAGGATCTTCACAAAGGTCACCCCGGCGTCCCTCAGCCTCCGCTGCAGGGTTCGCGGGCTGGTTGCCAATTGGCGCGCGACGTTCTCCAGGGTCGGATTCTGCCGGCACAATCTATCCGCAATCACCCTCCGTACTCGTTCGACCAACTCCTCCTCGTCGGAGAAATGGGCCAGCGCCTCTTGAGCTATTTCGTCGAAGAAGGCAAGCAGCTTCGGATTGGGCTGAACGAGCGGCAGTTTCAAAAGCTTCCGGTCCAATACCAGGCGGGTGCCGCTCTCCCCGAAGCGCACCGGGCTACGGAAAATGCGCTCGTACTCAGACAGGTACGGTGGCGCCGGAAACGGATAGTGCACTTCAGCAGGGGCAATCGGCTTTCCCGTAATCCACCTGAAAAAGGTAAGCCAGCCGCCTGTGATGTACTCCGCATCCTGCCGCAAGATTCGACTGCCGACACGCAATGATCCGAAATTCACCGCGACGGCGTTCCCGTTCATTTGCTCAATATGAGAAGGGAGTTCGGAGATGAGGCGCCCATATGCGGCCATCCGATCGATGGCCGTGCCGAGGTTGGCGCTATTCATGGCGGCATAGCCGACGACATGCAGGGTGTTGACACGGGTCCGCTCCCCAACATGGAGGCCCAAGGCCGCATCCCCGGTCAGACGCAACGCAGCTTCGAACAGCGCCTCGTGCGCCGTGGCGGGAACGCGCTGATCGGGATCGTCAAAAATGCGCTCATCCAGGCCGGCGGCGGCGAGCAGGCGACGCCGCTCCGCACCCGCCTGTACTGCAACCTCCAACACGTTCCGGGCCACGGGCACCGATACGGTGGGCTCCCGACGCATCGCTATCGACCCGATGGGAATTCGCCGGGCCTGCGGGCAAGGCAATTGGCGGATGAGGCGAACATTTTGGCGTTCGAAGGGAATGCTGGAAGAAGAATCCTCTATTAGAATGACCCAAATGGCAACTGGTGATGACGAGGAGCATCGCCCAACCGTGCAAACGCACCCATGCGTGAGCGCAAAGTCGAGGAGGTCGGGAAACCAGGCAAAATGGAAGAATTCCTTCGGAACGCAGTATCGGATAGGATCAACAGCAAGGACACTCTGTCATGTATCTCACGAGTGCTCTCATTGGCAGGGAGCGGCCGCATCAAATTGCGCCTCATTCAATGTATTGTGGCCATATTCTTTGAAGCGGAAAGCAAAGCGGATCGCGAAAGGGACGCGCCACAATTAAAAATAACGGAAGAATGAATGCGTCGCCTGACCTGATGGGTGGGCACGGGCGGGAGGCATCCCGCGTCCTATTGGGTACCTAGCACCTCGCGCAACGCCGAGAAATGGCGGATCGGGTACGGCCACAGTACGCCGTAGCCTGTGGCTTCGCACGATCCCTTGGCCACCACAGCGTGGTGCCAGGCGCCCGCCGTACAGGCCAGGGCCGCCCATTGCCCGCCAAAGCACTGCATTTTGCGTCGCGGCATGAGAAGGCTGCCTGCGGCCGCACCCACGATGCGACACGCGAAGAGGAACCGCCCGATGGCCAATCGCGATATCGCCGCCGCCCGCGCCTATCACAACGCCACCAAGCACTCCTACTCGAGCGTGCGCGCGTCCGGTCACCGGCTGGATTGGGACAACCGTCCGCTGCCCTTCAAGGTGTACCCGCACCTGGAAGCGATCCGCCTGCCGCAGGATTTGCCTCCGCTGCGCCTGCCAGCCCTGGAGGCCATCGCGCGCCTCGAAGCCGAGCGGGCAACCGCCATCCCCGACCTGAGCGGGCTGGCGCAACTGCTCTACCTTTCCGCCGGCATCACCCGGCGCCGGCGCTACCCGGGCGGGGAGATCCACTTTCGCGCCGCATCGCACACGGGGGCGATGTACGCCATCGAGCTGTACGCCGTGTGCGGGGATCTGCCCGGCCTGCCCGCCGGGGTGTACCACTTCGGGCCGGGCGACTTTGCGCTGCGGTGCTTGCGCGCCGGGGACTGGCGGGGCGTCCTGGCGCGGGCCAGCGGCGGGGAAGCCGCCACGGCGCACGCCCCGGTCGTGATCGTCAGCACCGGCACCTACTGGCGCAACGCCTGGAAGTACCAGTCACGCACCTACCGCCATTTCGGCTGGGACAACGGCACCCTCCTCGCCAACCTGCTGGCCGCCGCGACAGCCAGCGACTGGCCTGCGCGAGTGGTGCTGGGGTTCGCGGACGAGCCGGTCAACGCCCTGCTGGGTCTGGACACAGAGCGCGAGGTGGCGCTCTCCCTCGTGCCCGTGGGGCATCTGGAAGCGCGGTCGCCGGAGATCACTGCGTCCCTGCCGCCCATCGCGCACGAGACGGTGCCGCTCGGCAAGCGTGAGGTGGATTATCCGGCCATGCGCGAGATGCACGCGGCCACGGTTCTGCGTACCGGAGCGCAGGCGGCCGCCTGGCGCGCATCCCCAGCGCCGCAGGCAGACACAGCGCCGCAGGCAGGCACCGCGTCCAGCGGCGCCACGCATCCGCTCGCGCCCCCGGATGAGGCCCCAGCGCCGCACGACGGCATCCACCAGGTCATCCTGCGGCGAGGCTCCACACGGAGCTTTGCCGCGCGGCCGATTACCCTGGCGCAGCTTTCGACCGTGCTGCGGGCAGCCACGCAGGGTGTCCCCGCGGACTTCCTGAACCCGCCACACGCGTTACTGAACGACGTTTACATTATCGCCCACGCGGTGGAAGGGCTACCCTCCGGCGCCTACGTGCTGCAGCGCGACCCCTGGGCGCTGCAGCCGCTGAAAGCGGGCGCGTTCCGGGCCGAGGCCGGATACCTGGGTCTGGAGCAGCAGCTTCCCGCCGACGCCAGCGTGGCGATCTACTATCTGGCCGATCTGGAAGCGATCTGCGAGCGCTTCGGCAACCGGGGGTACCGGGCCGTACAACTCGAGGCGGGCATTCTCGGGGGCAAGGTCTATCTCGCCGCCTACGCACTCACTCTGGGCGCTACGGGACTCACGTTCTATGACGACGACGTGATCGATTTCTTCGCCCCCCACGCGGCCGGCAAGAGCGCGATTTTTCATATGGCCGTCGGCCGCTCCGCGCAGCGGACAGCGGATTAACTCGGCAGGTCAACGTTGCTGTCAACACCGCAGCAATACGGGGACCAATTTCCATATGGGGGAACCCGTAACAGGGGAAACGTCAGGACGTGCCCTTGCCGCCGAGGGACCGGATCGTGTCCAACAGGCAGGTCTGGTCCTGGCGGCCCCGCCCTTGCGCACGGGCAATGGCGTAAATCTGGTGCGCGGCGGCGCCGGTGGCGAGCGGAACGTTGTAGCCGGCGGCCAGTTCCAGCGCCAGCCCGAGATCCTTGTGGGCCAGGTCCACCATAAAGCCCGGGGTGAGATCCCCTTTAAGCACCTTGTTGGGAAAGGTCACCCCCAGGTGACCCTTCCCCGCCACGGTGCCCATCATGACCTTCACGGCCAGCTGCGGATCAAACCCGCAAGCCTCCGCCAATGCCACCGTTTCGGCGGTCATGGCGCAGAGCGCGGTGGACAGGTAATTGTTGACCACCTTCATGCGCACACCCATGCCGAACGCTCCGCAGTGGATGATGGTTTCCCCCATCTTTTCCAGGGCCGGCATGGCGCGGGCCAGGTCGGCTTCGCTGCCGCCAACCATGATCAGCAGCTTGCCCTCCGCCGCCTGCGGGGCACCCATGCCCACCGGCGCATCGATGGCGGAGATACCACGCTCCCGCAACTCCTTTCCCACCTGGTCGGTAACGGCCGGCGCGATGGTGCTCATGTCGATATAGAGGGCGTCCCGGCCGATGCCCTCCGCGATCCCATCGCGGCCGAATACCGCCTGCTGCACGTGGGGGCCATTGGGGAGCATGGTGATCACCATCTCGGCGTCCGTGGCGGCATCCTTGGGGCTGCCGGCGCCCTGCGCACCGGCTTCGACCAGCGCGTTCGTCCGGGCCGCATCGATGTCGAAGACCCGCACCTGGAAGTCCCCCTTGACGAGATTGCGGGCCATCGGCCCGCCCATCGTACCCACGCCCACAAATCCGATCGTCGTCATCGCTTCACCTCCTCACCTGCCGCGCTCCCCGGACTCACCGCTGCCCGAGCACGAAAATTTGCAGGATACGATTGCGCTCAGTCGCCGAGCATGTTAGCGCGAACAGGTATAGAGGGCATGAGGGACCCCTGTCAATCCGCGGTGCCCGTCTGGGATCATCGCGATCTGTCACCGTCCAGCGCCGCTCGGATCGCTGGCCTTCGCCCGGCATGACAGCGGGATGGGGGAGGCTACCGCGGTGGACCGGTCACGCGTCCCGACCGGGTTTGCTCAGGCCATCGACCTTTTCCAGATAGGGCCGGATAATGAAGGAATCCAGTATCTGGAGACTGAAGAACGGAATCATCTCCTCCGCGGATTTGTTGCCGTAGTACTCTTGCACGTTGACATTCATGGCGGAGGAAGCCATTTCCAGCTTTTTCTGCTTGATGTGACTGAGCTCGGTCATCATTGTGTTCAATTGCTGGTTAATATTCGTAGTATAGTCACTTGCTCTTTTCAAAATTTTCAAAACGACTCTTACCATTTCAATATCGGTGAATTTGTATTTTTCCTGCAACCACTCACAGAAATCGTGAAGTTTTACACTTAAATCTTCCTTTAGTCTGAATTTGATCCTGACATTATCGCGAAATTCCTCTAATTTTTCTTGGGAGGTAACATTCAGCTTGTCGAAGCTTTTGATAATGTCCTCGGAGATGTGGTCCACGAATTTTCTATATTTCAGAATATCCTCGGTGCCAATTTTTTTCATGGGAATAATATTTCTTTGTTTCCCAAGGGATTGGTGAATTCTTTCCGCCATACCAT
>JACZVE010000283.1 GCA_022572825.1 SAR324 cluster bacterium | reverse complement strand
GCCGACGAGCCGCCCGAAGCAGCCGAAGCGGAGGAATTGCTACGGCGCTGGGGGCGCCTGCACGCGCTGAGGAGTGCGCTCGGCACCTTCGGGTTGCTGGTATTTCCTCGTTCAGAGCCAACCCGTGTAGAGTGGCAGACAGCCGCGCGCGGGACTGGCTGCCGCCGTCTCCCTTGCCGGGCCGCCGGAAAATGCTTTAAGGTGCTGTAAGGCGCCCGTTGCCCGGCATTCCGCAAAGAAGGCCGGAGGGGGCCGGCGGAGGCGTCATTCTTCAAGGCAGGCATCGCTCGAGGAGCAGCATGAGAGACAAACGGCTCTCCCTGCGGCAGGCGGCCGCGCTGGTTGCCGATGGCGACCAGATCGTGATGGGCGCCGGCATGGAGCGCTCGCCCATGGCCCTGCTCCGCGAGCTGGTGCGTCAGGGGCGCCGCTCCCTGCGCCTGGTCGGCGTGGTAGGCGGCGCGCTGAATCTGGACTTCCTCGTGGGCGCCGGCGCGGCGGCCAGCGTGGACACCTGCAGCGTGACCCTGGGGCGCTTCGCCCGCACGGGACCCAACTTCCAGCGCCACGTGCAGGACGGCCGCATCAAGGCTCTCGACAACACGTGAGGGGTGCTCTATTCCATGGTCCAGGCTGGATCCATGGGCGTCCCTTACGTCCCCGTACTGGGACTGCTGGGCAGCGATCTGCTCAAGGGCCGAAAGGACATGCAGGTGCTGCCCGACCCGTTCGACCCCGCCCACAAAACCGTCGTGGTCAAGGCCTTGCGGCCGGAGGTGGCGCTGTTCCACGGCCTCAAGGCGGACCGCGCCGGCAACGTGCACTTCGGCTACGAGAGCGACAACGTGATCCTGGCCGAAGCCTCGCGGCGCGTGCTCGTCACCGTGGAGGAGGTGGTGGATGCGCTGAGCGAGGAGGAGCGCGCGCGCACCTTCCTGCCCGGGATTCTCGTGGACGCCGTGGCGGACGCCCGCTTCGGCGCGCATCCGGCCGGCTGTCCCGACGCCTATCCGGTGGATGACGAGCACATGGCGTGGTACGCGGCGCAATCACTGGACGACGCCGCCTTCGCCGACTACCTGCGCCAGACCGTCTTCGAGGCGCCCACGCACGATGCGTACGTGCAACGATTCGTCCCGGAGGGATGGGGCCAGTCCGGCCAGCGGCCCTTGCAGGTCGCGGGGAGTTAACGACCATGCCCAGACCTTACAACGACGCGGAGCTGATCGCCGTGCTGCTCTCCCGCGAGGTGCGCAACGACGAAATTTCCGCCTGCGGCGCGCAGTCCATGATTCCCGCCGCCGCGCTGTTGCTGGCGTGGGCCACCCATGCACCGGATGCGGAGGTGATGATCCTGGCCAGCCCGTTCACGCCCTTCCCGACCTCGCGCCAGTTCCATTACCTGGCCCAGCGCGGCGACCTGGGGTTGTTCTTCGTCAGCGGCGTGCAGATCGACCGGCGGGGCAACTACAACCTGCACCTGCTGGGCGACGATCACGAGCGGCCCGAGGTGCGCTTCCCCGGCGGCTACGGCGGGGGCATGATCTACTACGCGGCCCGGCGCACGGTCCTTTTCCGCACCGAGCACACCCTGCGCACGTTCGTGGAACGGGTGGACTTCATCTCCGCCGCGGGGCAGACACCGCCGGACGTATTGCGCCGCGGCCACCCCACCAAGGTGGTGACGCCGATCGCCACGCTCGCCTTCGACAAGGATGCCGGCCTGCTGCGGCTGGCATCGGTGCATCCGCCGCACAGCTTGGCGGAGGTGGTCGAGCGCACCGGCTTCGATCTGGGAGCCCACCCCGCCGCGGAGGCGACGGCCGAGCCCAGCGAAGCGGAGCTGGAAGTGCTGCGCGGAGAGGTGCGGGCGCGCATGATCGAGACGGGGACTTATCCGGAGTGGGCGCGCACCCATCTTGGCGCGGCTGCCTGAATGGGTCGGTGCGGCGACGCCGGGCGCATGTTTCCGCACCGTCCGCGCGGTTTTCGCAACCGAAAAGGACTCACTGCCGCCGCGACCCGCCGGCTGCCCATTCGCAAGTGAGCAGGCTCCTCAGGCAGGCGGCGCTTGATTCACCCTCGAATGCGCACCGGCATTACTTGGGTTTGACGATGTCTTCCGTGGGATCGGTGGTGCTGTAGCTGTAACTCTTCACCGTGCCGTCGCTGTTGAACTTGATCACCAGATCCCGCCCCTCGAATTTACCGAAGGCACTGGCCTTGTAGTGGGCATAGGTCCATTCGCGCACGCCGTCATTGATGCCGGTGCGGATGGGATTGCCGAAGATCTGTTTAATGTCCGTGTCCCTGGTCTGTCCGGGCTTGATCTGCTCTATCGCCTCGGGCCGGAATTTCTCGCCGACGGTAATGCACCCGGCGACGAGCAGGGGCAGCACGAGCGCTACGAGCGCACCCCACCTGCTCCGCAAAAACGCGTTCATTTCGGTCTCCTCTTCAGTTGGCGACGCATTTCCCGTTCCGCCGCAGGTGTGGCTTGCGATGTCCCGGCATTCCAGGCTTGGCCGGGGCACTGCTGCGGAGGGGACGCACAGCCGTCATCTATTGTGGAATCGCGCGGTATCCTCCGCGGGCTGGAGCCTGTATATACCAGAACGATGACCGCTATGGGAATAAACGGGCGCCACCGGTGTTAATTCAAGCGAAATTCAATCAGGGCCCGTCCTATCCAACGGTCGGGCACGCCAGGCCCCACCCGGTGAGGGCCGGCCCCGCCCGGCGCGTTGGAGCGAAGCGAGGATTGCACATCCGAGGAATCGAGGCCCGGATATGGATGAATTCGGCCGGTTGATCGAAAAAGAGGTGCCGCGGCTGCGCCGGTACGCCCACGCCCTGGTCAGCGACCCGGAACGGGCAGACGATCTGGTGCAGGATTGCCTCGAGCGCGCATGGCGCAAATCGCACCTCTGGGTTCGGCGCACGAACCTGCGCGGATGGCTGATGACCATTCTCCACAACCTGCACGCCAATGCCTCGCGCAGGTACAGTGCCGGCCCGGCGATGGTACCGCTGGACGATAGCCAGTACGCGGGCGCTACGGCACCCGCCCAGGCAGACCGGCTACAGCTGGGAGCCCTGCGCGATGCGGTACAGCGTCTTCCCTTGGAACAGCAGCAGGTGCTGTTGCTGGTGGGAATGGAACAGATGCGCTACGCGGAGGCCGCGGAACTGCTGCAGATACCCGTCGGCACGGTGATGTCGCGCCTGTTCCGCGCCCGGGAACGACTGAGGGTGCTGATGTCCGAGGCCACCCAGCCCACCCTGAGGAGAGTGAAATGACGGCGAAGGCTTCCCGCCCCTCGGAGGAGATGTTGCACGCCTATGTGGACGGATTGCTGGGCGGGCAGGAGCAAGGCGTGGTGGAGCGCTTTCTGGCCGAAAATCCCAGCGAAGCGATCCGCATCGAGGCCTATCGCCGGCAAAACGCCGCCTTTCGGGTGCTCGCCGATGCGGTCGACAGCCGCCCCTTCGCGATGCCGGAATTTCAGGCGCGCAGGCAGTGGCTGCCCCGTGCGTTGCGTGCGGCCGCAGTGGTGGCGCTGGTGCTGCTGGGCGTCGGGGGCGGCTGGTGGTTGCGGGGCCTCGAGTATACGGAAAGGGTGGGCTGGTCGGACCTGGCCGAGCAGGCCGCCGTTGCACATCAGACCTACGTTCCCGAGGTGCTCCACCCCGTGGAGGTGAGCGGCGACCAGGAAAAGCATCTGGTCACCTGGCTCTCGAAGCGGTTGGGCAATCCGGTGCGGGCGCCCTCACTGCGGGCCTTGGGATACGATCTGGTCGGGGGCCGCCTGTTGCCGTCGAGCAGCGGGCCGGCGGCTCAGTTCATGTACCAGAACGCACGGATGAACCGGATTACCCTGTATGTGCTGTCCTCCGAGAGCGGACGGGAGGAAACAGCGTTTCGGTTCGTCAGGAACGGCCCGGTGGGGGTGTTTTACTGGATATCCGATACGCTGGACTACGCGCTGGCCGGCGAACTGGAGCGCGAACGACTGCTGGAAGTGGCCACCGCCATCTATAAGCAGCTGCACAATCTCTAGCCACGCGTGCCGCACTCAGCGCGGCGGCGGTCGCCACGCGGAAGGTTCCGTTCGAGCCCGCCGGGGCCATCGGTGGCGATGGAGCGGCAGGAAATCGTCATTTGCAACCTGCAGGCGCGGATCTTCGTCTTAGTTGTATCTCGTTGAATGGTTGCGAAATGATCGTCCCCGGCGCGCGGCATCCAGCGGTCCCGTGGTATCTATCAGCGCGACTCGTGGAGAGAGTTGCAATTTCAGGGGGATGATTCTTATGGCTTCACGCGTAGGCGTGAGGACGGGCTAAGGGACGATTGAGACGTAATCGCCATTCGGGACATGGCACCGGGCAGAAAATGCATCGGGCTGCCAGATACAGACCAGGGAATAAATTATTGGAAAGCCCCCAAGCGGGGGATCAATCCGCCCCATGCTTTTGATTGGGCGCGTATTTCGAAGAGGGAGATCGGCATGAAGGCAATCTGGAACGGCACCATCATTGCGGAAAGCAATCGCACGGTCGTCATTGAGAGAAATCATTATTTCCCGGCGGAAGACGTAAAAAAGGATTTCCTCAGGAAGAGCAGTAGACAATATAATTGCCCCTGGAAGGGGGACGCGGCATATTTCGACGTTTCCGTTCATGGGTCGACAAGTCGGGACGCTGCCTGGAGCTATCCAGAGCCCAAACAAGCCGCACTATCGATTAAAGGCTATCTGGCATTTGGTGAAGGGGTCGAGGTCGTCAAATAACGCCCTTAGCTAGTGTCCTGACTCTGAAGTTCCTGCGAAATATAAAGGAACGAGATTGGTTTTGATGCCCTCGGCAAAACCTCACCCCGCGGGCTGACGCCCGCTGCCCCTCTCCGCGGTGTCTTTACGACAGG
>JACZVE010000282.1 GCA_022572825.1 SAR324 cluster bacterium | reverse complement strand
CGTGTGACGATCCGTTCAATTCCAAGCGCTCCCCCCTTTCCACTGGGTCGGGAGGAGCCGCTGGCGCGGACGAGAGGCGGTTAAACGCCTCTTCCCCGGCACCGGCATGCGTCTGGCGAAAGCCGGCCAGAGAGGCCCGCCCCGGTATTGGCAAGGGCACAGTGCAAGGTGACCGCTCAAATAACCATCGCTATGCCCGGCTTTCCGCTTCGACCTGACCGCCCACGGAACGGTCAGGCCCTGGGCGTTGATTGCTCCATTTTTCCGCCAGGGTGCGGCCATAATTCGTGCGAATGACCAGCTCCAGCAGGGCGGGAGCCAGCAGAAAATCGGAGAGCAGGGCGAAGAGCATGGTGACCCCTGCCCGCGTTGACACGGGTTCTGTTGATCGCCATCGTATTGCTCCTACTGGATGCAGCCCCTTTTTGCATCGGTTCCCGTGGCTTGCTTCAATCAAATCGGCTACTCAGCGCAGGGTCACCCAGATTGCCCCGTCCCCGCCGTGGCGGGCCGGCGCCCGCAGAACGGCGCGCACGAAACGCCCGCCGTTGCGCTCCAGCCAGCGATACACCGTGTCCTTCAGCACGGGGCCCGCATCGCCCGAGTGGTGCCCCTTGCCCGTGATGATGAGCACGTGGCGCAATCGCTGGCGATGACTGACAAGAAGGAAGTTTTGCACCATACGGATGGCCTCCTCCTGGGTCTTGCCGTGCAGGTCCAGCTCGCTGTCCGGCTCTTGTTCATCCTTTAGCGGTTGGGCCGGCCGGCGTGGGCGTGCGGGAGCGCCCGCGCCGGCAAACTTTTGCTCAGGCTGAAAGGGGGCTTCGTCCAGGAGCGCTTCGAACAGCCCGGTCACCGGCTCTTCCGACTCGAAAGTGGTTACCGAAGGCGTCGCGAGCGGTGCCAAACACTCCGCGGCGCGCGCACCCGCATCCGGCCGAGCGAAGGACGCCCCGCCATCGTCGCCGGGGGAAGCCTGCGCCGGCCCGGTTCCGGCTGCCGCGCCGGCGGGCGGGGGGGCCTCGCTCTTATCCGCCGCGCCGCGGTCTGTTTGGCCCGCAGTGGATTCGGCCGCCCGTGCGGGCCTGTCAGGGCCCTGTGCCTTGCCTGCAAGGGAGTTTACTCCCAGATGCGCCATGCGATCGAGAAACAGCGCGGCCTCCTGCTCGTCCGCCAGGAATTGCACCGCTTCAACGGCCTTGCGCCGATCAGGCGATTCGCCGCTCCTCGGGTTGCGGCTTACGTCCAGCTCGCGCATGGCATCCATGAAGGTCAGGTCCTCCCGATCCAGCTCCCTGCTGCGTTCGAAACCCGCCGGTTGATGGGTGGCCTGCACCCGGACGATTGTATCCTTGCGCTTCAACAGGCGGGTTTGCCGCTTATTGCGCCGTTTCTGGGTTTCGCCGTGGAGTCTGCGCCGTGGCATGGCACTGCGTGATAGTTGGATTGAGATGTCGGCACGTCGCGCGAGAGCAGGCGACCTGTGCGCTCGCCGGATTCGAAGGGGCGGCCCGGTCAGTATGTCACAGCCCCCGATTCGCGTACAACAGCATCCCCGCAGCGGGGCGGGAAGGGAAGCGACCGTGGAGGGAGCCCGTGATCAGGCTGCCCCACTCGGAATTCGGAGACTATGTATATCTAATCCCGACTTTTCAGGAGCGGTTTTTAGCTTCTTAAACTTACTGATTTTACAGGTCTTTCAAAACCTATAACATTACCGATCACCAGTTCATGTCAAAATCTTTCGCGCCCGGCGACTCGTAATCATTCTAAATTAATCATCACACCAAGACGCCACGCATTGATCCATCTAACGCACTAGACACGATGCCCGTGCTCAGCCAAGGGAAAGGGTGCGGTGGATTTTCCTAATTTTCAGTCTGGCGGTATAATTACAAAGTGCTACACGCCGGTTTGGGGGAGACCCGGCACACCGAAGAGGGGGGCGGTATGGACTGCCCGAGGTGTCATCACTCCAATCCTGCGGAAGCCCGGTTTTGTGAAGAATGCGGCGCGCAGGTAGAGCGTGCCTGCCCCGTTTGCCATCACACCAATTCCCCTACAGCAAGATTCTGCATTTCCTGCGGGCGTGATCTTTCCACCCCGGAATCCCTTGCCCCACCCGAATCGCCCGAGCTTTCCGCTCCCGCAGGAGAGCGCCGCCAGGCTACAGTATTGTTCTCCGATCTCTCAGGCTACACGGCCATGAACGAGAAGCTCGATCCCGAAGAGGTAGAAGGGATCATGAGCCGCATCAAGGGCGAGGCAGTCAGAATTGTCGAGAGCCACGGCGGTATCGTCAACCAGTTCGTCGGCGACGAGGTGCTGGCCCTGTTCGGCATTCCCACGGCGCACGAGGACGACCCCCGCAGAGCGGTCAGGGCGGCTCTGGAGCTGCACGAGGCGGCGCGACGCATCAGCCCCGAGGCGGAGGAGAAGATCGGGCGGCCCCTGCGCATGCACACCGGCATCGACACCGGCCTCATCGTCACCAGCCTGCGGGACGATCGCGATGGGCGCGTCGGGATCACGGGAGACACGGTCAACGCCGGCGCGCGGCTGAAGGCGCTTGCGGTGGACGACCAGATTCTGGTCAGTCCCGAGACCCAACGCCTGATCGCCCCTTACTTCGACACCGAAGCCCTGGCGCCGGTGCAGCTCAAGGACAAGACTGGCACCCTGACGCCCTACCGCGTGGCGGGGGAATCGGCGGTGCACAGCCGGCTGGAGGCCTCGGCCCGCAGGGGCTTCACCGCCTTCGCCGGGCGGGAGGGCGAGCTGGCCACCCTGGACGCCTCGCTGGAAAGAGCCGTGGCGGGGCAGGGACAACTGGTCGCCGTGGTGGGTGAGGCGGGCCTGGGCAAAAGCCGGTTGCTGTACGAGTTTCGCCGGCGCCTGGAGCCGGGGCGCGTGACGGTGCTGGAGGGGCAATGCCAGACCGAGGGCAGCAACACGCCCTACCTGCCCCTGCTGGACGCCCTGCGCAACGGGCTGAACCTGGGCCAGGGCGCCGACCCGGCCGAGCAGCTCAAAATCGCGCTGGCCACCATCCGCGGCATCGACCGGGCGCTGGAGGCCAACCTGCCCCTCTACCTGCACCTGCTCTCCCTGCCCAGCGACGAGCATCCCCTGCCACCCACGCTGCAAGGGGAGGAGTTGCGGCGGGAAATCCAGCTCGCCCTGGCCGCCCTGATCACCCTGAGCGCCGGGCGCAAGCCGGTGGTGATGTTCCTGGAAGACTGGCACTGGGCAGACGAGGCCTCGGCCGCGGCGCTGAAATACCTGGCCGGGGTGATGGCCCGCACGCCGCTGCTGGTGGTGGTGACCTACCGCCCCGAACTCACCGCGGACTGGGGCGCCCCCAGCCACCTGACGCACCTTCCGCTGCACCCGCTGGACGAGCCGCTGAGCGAGCGCATCGTGAAGTCCGCGCTGGCGGCGGACGTGCTGCCCGACGGTCTGGCGGCCCTGATTTACGAGCGCACCGCGGGCAACCCGTTTTTCAGCGAGGAAATCTGCCGCGCGCTGCTGGAGCAGGGCACCGTGCAGGTGCGCGCCGCGCGCCAGGCCGTGCTCACCGAGCCGCTGGAAAGCCTCGCCCTGCCCGATACGGTGCACGCGGTGATCCGCAGCCGGCTGGACCGGCTGGAACCCGAGCTGCGCGAGGTGCTGAGTCTTGCCGCCGTGATGGGCCGGGAGTTCTCCGGACGCGTGCTGGAGCGCCTGCACGCGGACAAGGCCCTGCTGGCCCGCTGCCTGGAGCAGCTAAAAGCGCTGGAGCTGATCCAGCAGGTGCGCCTGCTGCCGGACGCGGGCTACGTGTTCAAGCAGGTGACGACCCAGGAGGTGGCCTACGAGACGCTGCTGCTGCAACGCCGGCGCGCCCTGCACCTGAAGGCGGCCGAAGCCATCGAGGACTTATACGCCGAACGCCTGTCGGAGTTCTCCGAACTGCTGGGCCGCCACTACCGGCACGGGGAAGCCTGGGCCAAGGCGGCGCGCTACTACCTGGCCGCCACCCAGACCGCCAAGGCCCACTACGCCTACCAAAACGCCCTGGCTCTTTGCCGCCGCGCCCTGGAGGCATCCGAAAAGGAAGAGACACTGGTCACCGAACGGGGGGACATCCTGGTGCTGCTGGGCGACCTGCGCAGCCTGCTGGGCGAGCTGGAGCCCGCCAACGCCCGTTACGAGGAGGCGCTGCCGCTCACGGACGATCCCGAGCGTAAACGGTGGATCGAGAACAAGGTGCACCGTTCCGGGACAGTCACCCGCGACGGGAGAAAGATTGTCTACTACGAACACGGAAGCGGCGGAGACACCCTGCTGCTGTTCAGACCCATGACCTATGGGCTGGCGACGTTTCAGCCCGTGGTTGAGCAGCTCTGTCAGGAATTCCGGGTCATTACCTTTGATCCACGCGGAAGCGGCGCCTCCGACCCGGTCGTACGTCCCTATCCGATCGGCCAAGGGATGGAAGACGCGCGCGCCGTGATCGAAAGAACAGGGTCTGCGCCGGTAATCGCGGTGGGTCTTTCCATGGGGGCAGCCCTTCTCACGTTACTGGCGGCGGCTTATCCCACTTTGGTAAAAAAACTGGTGATGGTCAGCCCTTCGGGTATTCTGGGAAAGGAACGCAAAATGAAGATCCCGCCGGAACTCGCTGAAGCCATCCAAGCAAAAGACGTGGCGCGAATGGTGAAGGTATTCACGCCCAGCCTGTTTTCCGAACCGGGCACTGAAGAACTAGCGAAGGAACACGTAAGGTTTTGGTCGGCCCTTCCACTGGACACAATTCTCAGTTTCTTTCTCGATAGACAGGATGACGAAAAGGCAAGACAGGAAGTGCCGCAACTTGCAATTCCAACCCTGGTCATGCACGGGACAGAGGATAACAGGGTTCCCTACGAGAATGGGGTTGAAG
>JACZVE010000281.1 GCA_022572825.1 SAR324 cluster bacterium | reverse complement strand
CCTGCGGGTTTACGCCGGAGGGGCTGCCCGTGGGCCTTCAGATCGTGGGCCGGCACCAGGACGACTTCGGCGTGCTGCAGCTTGCCCATGCCTTCGAGCAGGCCACCGGCGCCTGGAAGCGCCGGCCCCCGATCGCGGAGTAGCCCGCGCCGATCGCGGCGGCCGGCCGGCGCGCGTGGCATCCCCTCGGGCCGGACGCCGCTGGATTTTCATGGGGTGATGGTTGCGAGACGGATCCGCGGGGACAGGGGATCGCCCTGCCGCCGCGGAGGCGCAATATTGCGGAGCTACTTGGGGAAGACCTTGATGGCTATACTCAACCCGCGCACGCCCATGGTGCCGGGAAGCGGCCCGTTGCACTCGATCATGAGCTTGCTGAAGTCCTCCGGCCCATCGTGCGGGCCGGCGGTGACCTTCTCGAACACCATCACGTTGTTCAATCCCTGGTCAAAGAGGTTGTCGCCGCCCCTGAACTCCAGCTTTCCATTGCCCTGGCCGTCCATCTGGAGATCGCCCAGGCTCTTCCAGGCCGAGACCAGCGCGCCTATCTCTCCGAACGGGGGCGGATTCGAGACCACGCCTTTTCGCGGGTCGCCACCGACGAACATCTTGCCGGCGAACGCCGGTACGTCCATTGCAAAAAGGAAGACCTCGTAGCCGGTGCTGGACGACGGAAAGTTTCCCACCTCGACCCGCACCTGCCCGCCATGCCAGTCCCCGACGATAATGCCCTTGGCGCCGATCTTCGGCTTGTCGACGTACACCGTGCGCACCGTTCCTTCGCCAAGCTCGGCGGTTCCGTGAGCGTAAGCCAGCGTGAATACCGAAAACAGGAACAGAACCGACAGGCAGGTAACCTTCCGGATATTGTCTGCTTTCATCGTACTCCTCTCAATTTTCAGATGAATGAACAACGCCTCCGGCGCATTCGCCAGGACGCACGGAATCCTATAGTTAACAACTTACGGGATACTTCATGTGCGGCATGGCCAACCTGCCGGGAGACCGCAAAACACGGTATACAGAACAGCCATTTCAGGCAAAAGACAAGGGCTTTTCACGAGCGCGGCAAGGCGCCCGAAAACGGGGAGACTCCGCCCGCCCGAACCCCGACGGAAGGTGGCTCAGCCGGTGGCGCCCGAGGCCGCGTCGCGGGTCTGCGGATCGATGCGCGGGCGAGCTTTGGAGCGTGACGGCCCGCTTGCCGTACAGGCTCGATATTCGAAAAATATCGCTTTTTCCCAGGTTACGATGTGCGCGCCCGAACTGTGCTTCCTGCCGGCGACGGAGCCGGCGCCACGTGCTGACAGAGCTGGGCTGCGAGGTGGCCGAGGCTGCGCCGGACTTTGCGGACGCGGAGGAGATCTTCCAGGTGTGGCGGGCCTGGCGCTTCGAGTTGCGTTACAGCGAGCTGCTCGAAGCGCATCGCGACCGCATCAAGGACACCGTGATTTGGAACACGGAAAAAGGCCAGCGCCTCACCGGCCCGGAGCTGGGGCGCGCGGAGGTCAGGCGCACGCAGTTGTACCACCGCATGCGGGCGTTCATGGAGCGCTACGAGTTTCTCTTGTGCGCCACCAACCAGGTGCCGCCCTTCGACGTCGCGATGCCTTATCTCACCGAGATCGACGGCGTGAAGATGGAGACCTACATCGACTGGATGCGCTCGTGCTGGCACATCACCATCACGGGCCACCCGGCCATCTCCGTACCCTGTGGGTTTACGCCGGAGGGGCTGCCCGTGGGCCTTCAGATCGTGGGCCGGCACCAGGACGACTTCGGCGTACTGCAGCTTGCCCATGCCTTCGAGCAGGCCACCGGCGCCTGGAAGCGCCGGCCCCCGATCGCGGCGTAGCAGGCGCCGGTTGCGGCGGCCGGCCGGCGCGCGGTGTCTTCGACCGCCGGGGCAAGGGGCGGACGCTTCAGCCGAGGTGACCTGGGAAATATGATTGCGAAAAAGCCATGCGCACAAGCTGGATCGAGCTGGCGACACTTCATAGAGCGAGGAGAACAATGGACATCGAACAACGTCTGATGCGGGTGGAGCGGCAATGCCGCGTGTATCGCAGCATTCTCGTGCTGGCGGGGCTGGGATTGCTGGCCCTCGTGAGCCTGGGCCTCGACCACGGGGAAAAGATAACACAAGACGTTGTGCGGACGAGGCGGCTCGAGGTCGTCAACAAGGAAGGAAGGGTCGTGGGCTCGATGTTTTCGGGCTTTCAGAATGGGGGCGTGCTGATTCTACGCAAAAGCGACGATGCGGCGGCGGTCGTGCTTGACACCAACCTTCACGCGGGGGGTACGGTGGTCTTGTTTAACGATTGGGGCGAACCGGCGATTCAAATGCACCCGACGCGTACTGGCGACGGCCTGCTGATGATAAAATCCCGTGGGCACCACAACCGAGCCTATTATACATCCGAGGGGATGCAAAAATCCTCCTCGAAACAATAAGTTGATTCTTACCGGTCAGCCATTTGAGGGCTGCATCCTCCTCACGGAAAACATTGAAATCACCGCCGTGTAAAAGCCCCATGGCAGCGTAATTGTTGGCGATACCGTATTGGGTGGAAATTACAGATGGATTTCGTTTGACTGCCGATTGCTTTAATGATTCGATCCCCAATGTCTGTGGAAACCAGTTCTTCCGTGCCGATCCTGGTTTCCACATTTATCTCGCTTCCCATCAATGGCACGGGTTAAGCGAGCCAAGGTGAGAGCAAGACCGCCGCTCGCGCCAGAGCAACCATTGGAGGAGACGAAATGAGAGCAACTTGGATTTTTATCGCGTCGTTGATGCTTATTACCGGGGGGCTTTTCCATGAGGCAGCATTCGCCGGGGCGCCGCCCGGCTTCATCCACGTTGACGCCGAAGCTGGCTGTGTCTTTGGAAATGCCCCCCACCACTGGTTCAAGCCCGCAGGGGATGGGGTTTTGTTCGGCCTCGTGTTTGAGAGCGACGATGATGACGCGACGGCGGTGGCCATTGAGATTGCCCTCACCGAAGAGGCCTATCAGAAGCTGCCGGCAAAGACCCGGAAGTTCTACCATAGCCATGCGGACGAGGTGCGGATGGGGGAGATCACCCTGCCAGGCATGTCGGAAGAGGATACCAAGAAGACCCTTGATTTTCTCGCCACCACGTATGGGAGGATGATCATCATCTCCGAGCTTGCCGACTCGGGACCCCACGAACGGACCCACATTCCCACCGAAATGCGGCCTTATGTGGGAACGTTCTGGAAATATATGCCTAGCAAATAATGGGCTGGCATTCCTCTCGACAAGGGTAAAATCTCGCTCACTAGGGCCAGACGGTCGCCGTGGCGTTTCTTCTCGGCACCTCTGGCCCTGATTTCCCCGCGTTTGCTGAAGGTAAAAAAGTGCCGGGCCGGCCATTGGGCCTGTACGGTGAGTGCCGTTGCGCGCCAGACGATCGCAATTTCTCCAAATCACGATGTCCGCCCCTGAACTGTGTTTTCTGCCGGCGACGGAACTGGCGCGCATGATCCGCGCCCGGGAGGCGTCCTGCGTCGAGGTAATGGAGGCCCACCTGGCGCAGATCGAGCGCGTCAATCCCCGCGTCAACGCCATCGTCACCCTGCTCCCCGAGCGCGCCATGGACGGCGCCAGGGCGGCCGACGCGGCGCTGGCCCGCGGTGAGTCCGTGGGATCGCTGCACGGGCTGCCCATCGCCTTCAAGGATGTGGTGCTCACCAAGGGCATCCGCACCACGCGCGGCTCGCTGGTGTTCAAGGACCTGGTTCCAGAGGAGGACGAGCTGATCGTCCAGCGCGTCAACCGGGCCGGCGCCATCACCATCGGCAAGACCAATACGCCCGAGTTCACCGCCGGTTCCCAGACCTTCAACGAGGTCTTCGGCGAGACCCTCAATCCCTACGACCTCGCCAAGACCTGCGGCGGCAGCAGCGGCGGCGCGGCCGTGGCGCTGGCCTGCGGGATGCTCCCCATTGCCGACGGGAGCGACCTGGGCGGTTCCCTGCGCAATCCGGGCAATTTCAACAACGTGGTCGGCTTCCGCGTATCGCCCGGAAGGGTGCCCATGTGGCCGACCGATGCGGCGTGGGATCCGTTTTTCGTGCAGGGACCCCTGGGGCGCACGGTGCGGGACGTGGCCCTGCTGCTCAGCGCGATGGCCGGCCCGGATGCGCGTTCCCCCATCTCCATCCGCGAGCCGGGCAGCCGCTTCGCCGCTTCCCTGGAGCGCGATTTCAAGGGGGTACGGGTGGCCTGGAGTCCCGACCTGGGGGGGCTGCCGGTGGATCCGCGCGTCACGGCGGTGCTGGAAAGCCGGCGCCACGTGTTCGAGGATCTGGGGTGCGTGCTGGAGGAAGCCGCGCCGGATTTCGAGGGCGCGGACGAGGCCTTCAAGGCGTGGCGCGCCTGGCATTATGCCAAGACCTGGGGGGCGCTCCTGCAGACGCACCGTGAGCAGCTCAAGGACACGGTCATCTGGAACGTCGAGGCCGGACTGGAGCTTACGGGACCCCAACTGGGGCAGGCGGAGGTAAAGCGCACGCGGCTCTATCACCGGGTGCGGGCATTCTTCGAGAACTACGAGTACCTGATCTGCCCGGTGAACCAGGTGCCGCCCTTCGACGTGAAGACGCGCTGGGTGCAGGAAATCAACGGCGTGCCCATGGAGACCTACATCGACTGGATGCGCTCCTGCTACTACATCACCGTCACCGGGCACCCCGCCATCTCGGTGCCCTGCGGCTTCACGCCGGACGGACTGCCCGTGGGCGTGCAGATCGTCGGGCGGCACGAGCAGGACTTCGCCGTGCTGCAACTCGCCCACGCCTTCGAAGGGGCCACTCAGGCGGGTGGACGAAGGCCGCCCGCAGCCGTGTGAGGGTTGGCGCTATCCAGACCGGAGACTAACTGATGCGCAGCTTGCGTTCTTCCTCCGGCTGGTCGTC
>JACZVE010000280.1 GCA_022572825.1 SAR324 cluster bacterium | reverse complement strand
ATCATCCTGGCCCACGTCTCGGCCTTCGGCAACACCGGCCCGTACGCGGAGCGGGTCGGCTTCGACCTGCTCGGTCAGGCCATGTCGGGGATGATGTACCTTTCCGGCACGCCGGATCGGCCGGTGCGTTCGCAAGTGCCCTACGTGGATTTCAGCACGGCCCTGTTCGCCGCGTTCGGGACCCTGGCCGCCCTGATCGAACGGCAGAAGTCCGGCCGCGGTCAGATCGTGGAGGCGTCCCTGCTCTCATCCTCGCTGGCGCTGAACAACAGCCTGTTGGTGGAAGAATCCGTGCTGCAACTCGATCGCCGGCCGCACGGCAACCGGGGCTTTCACGCCGCGCCCAACGACGTTTTCAAGACCCGGGACGGCGCTATCGTCACCATGGTGGTGGGCAACCCTCTGTTCAAGCGCTGGGCGACGCTGATGGGCGAGGCGCACTGGCTGACCGACGAGCGATTCTCCAGCGACCAGAGCCGTGGCAGGCACGGTGCGGAGATCGGCGAACGCATGGCAAGCTGGTGCGCCGAACGCACCACGGAGGAGGCCATTGGCGACCTGGAGAAAGCGCGCATCCCGGCCGGTCCGGTGTACAAGCCCGCCCAGACTCTCGCCGATCCGCACGTCAGGGCGCGCGAGCTGTTCAAGTACACCGACTACCCCGGCCTGCCCCGCCCCGCTCCGCTGGCCGACACGCCCGTCAGGCTGTCCGAAACGCCGGGCGGCATCCGCAGGCGCGCACCCACCCTGGGCGAACACACCGAACGCATCATGGCCGAGCTGGGTTTCAACGCCGAGGAGATTGCCGGCCTGCGCGAAGCACGGGTGATTTAACGGGCTCTCATGCCCCTTCCGGCACCGGGGGCAACGCGTAAGGCCGGTCGGTGAGAAAAGGATTCTCCAGGCCGCGCCAATCGGACTCCGGCGTGTCCCAGGTCACTTCCACCACGTTGCCGTCCGGATCGACGGTGTAAAACGAGCGGCTGACGATGTGGTCGACCAGGCTGAGAATGCGGTAACCGGCCTGCTGCATCCGGTCGTGCAGCACCGTGAGCTCGGCTTCTTCGTCCACGGTAACGCAAAAGTGAAACAGCCCCACGCCATCGCGCACCGGCGCCGGCGCGTCGGGGCCGACCTGGAACAGGGCGAGATCGTGGGCGTGTAAGCCGCCGTGATAAAACAGCATGCCCTCTCGCGAGCCGGCGGGCCGGAAGCCGAGCAGCCGATAGAAGCGATCGGCCACGGCCAGATCGCGCACCTTCAGATTGACATGATTGATTCCCCTCAAGGCCATCGTTCCTCCCTTCCAGCGGGCTGGCGCCAAGCCGTTGCGGTGCTACGGCCTGCCGCTACAGCTTGCTGTGCGTGCCGTCACAAAACGGCCGGTTGCCCGTCTGCTTGCAGCCACACCAGGCGATCCGCTTGCCGGCCTCCACCTCCACGATAACCGGCCGGAACTCGCTGCCTTTGTGCGAGCCGTCGCAATAGGGTTGATTGGCGGAGCGCCCGCAGGCGCACCAAGCCACCTTTCCGCCCTTTTCCTCGATGACATACGGCATCTTTTGTGCGATTTGCCCCGTTGCCATGGGCACTTTCTCCTTGTCCAGAAGCGTAGTCCGGAAGTGTCGCCTTTCGGATCGAATGCAGGATAGAGCACCCCCCGCATTGGCACAAGCCTGGAACCGATCTCAATGCCGCCTCCGGCGGGATAGGGGACCTGCCCCTTGAAACGCTTGCCAGTCGCGCGTTTCTCCCCGGCAGCCTGTCCTGAGCCCTGTCGAAGGGGGGGGCGTCTGCTGCCGGGTCTGCTGCGCGAGCAAGGCCGCGCCCGTGGTCGATTTGCTAAGCGGGTGCGAATTCCCTTAGAGTAGGCCGCTTATTGCGATACTCCTGCGACGGCGCCCGGTCTCGTCGCGTGATCGACGAGGCGATATCGCAATCGGCCACAGGGAGCTCAGCGATGAGTGAGGAAATCTCGCCCCGATTCCCCTATCCATCCCAGTTCGTCGAAGTTCGCGGCAGCCGGATGCACTACGTGGAAGCCGGGCAGGGCGACCCGATCCTGCTGTTGCACGGCAACCCGACCTCCTCCTACCTGTGGCGCAACGTCATTCCCCATCTGTCCGGGCAGGGCCGCTGTATCGCACCCGACCTGATCGGATTCGGCAAGTCCGATAAGCCGGACATCTCCTACCGGGTGTTCGAGCATGCCGAGTACATCGACGGATTCATCGCCGCGCTTGGACTGCGGCAACTGACACTGGTGCTGCACGACTGGGGCGGATTCATGGGGATGAGCTATGCCGCCGCCAACCCGGCCAACGTGCGCGCCATCGCGGTGATGGAGGCGGTGGTGCGGCCCATGCGGATGTCGGACCGCTCCCAGGCGTTCGAGAAGGCGTTTACGATGATGCGCAGCCAGGCGGGTCGGCAGAAGGTGCTCGGCGAGAACTACTTCGTGGAGCGCATATTGCCGGGCTCCGTTATTCGCAAACTGAGCGAGGAGGAGATGGCCGCCTATCGCGCCCCCTTTCCGACCGAGGAGAGCCGCAAGCCGACGTGGGTGTTTCCCAATGAAATTCCCATTGACGGCCATCCTTCCGACGTGCATGCGGCGGTGTGGGAAAACGCGGACCGGGTGGCCGCCGCGAAGATTCCTATGCTGCTGCTCACCTTCGACCCGGGTGCCATCGTCGGCCCCGTGGAGATCGCCTGGTGCGTGGAGAGGATTTCCGATCTCACGGTGAAATTCATGGGGGACGGCATCCACTTCGTGCAAGAAGACCAGCCGGCCGCCATCGGCCAAGCCATCGCCGAATGGCTGAGCGGCCTGGGCTGACCCTGCAGTGCTAGCCCACCTTGGGAATGATTTCGCGGCCAATGCGCTCCAGCGTCGTCATCAGCGCAGCGAAGTCGATTGTGGGAATATCGAAGGTGATGTGGCTGACGCCCTGTTGCGCGTAGGCCTGGATGTCCTCCACAATCTGCGCCGGCGTGCCCTGCATGAGTTGCCGGTCCCGCTCGGAGAACACCAGCGGACAGCGGAACGCGATTTCCACGCCCGCAGGGTCGCGGCCGGCCGTTTCGCACAAGGCGTGCAACGTTTTGCGCTTTTCTCCCAGTTCTTCCGGCGTCAGCCCTGCCGGCTCGCGCAGGCCGATGGGATGCCAGACGTCCCCCAACTCCGCGACGCGGCGTAGCGCGCGCTTGGTGTGCCCGCCGATCCAGATCGGCACACCGCCGGGCTGGGCCGGTTTTGGAGAGAACTCCAGATTGCCGTATGCGTAAAATTTTCCGGCGAACTCAGGGTTTTCTTCGCGCCAGAGATTGCGCAGGATGCGGATGTACTCATCCGTGCGCGGGCCCCGCTCCGCGTGGTGTCCGGGCAGACCCAGCGCCTTGAATTCATCCTCCCACCAGCCGGTGCCGACGCCCAGGAACACGCGCCCGCCGGCCAGCGCGTCGATGGTGGCGACCACCTTGGCGACGATGACCGGATTGCGGTAGGGAAGGATCAGGACGCTGGTGCCCAGCCGGAGGGTCTTGGTCTGGCCGGCGAGGTAGGTGAGCGTGGCCAGCGGCTCGTAATAGTCTCGGGCCGCCTCCCAGCCGAATTCGCCCTTGGGATGGTAGGGATAGTTGCTGGGCATCGTCTTCGGGACGACGATGTGATCACTGATGGAGAGGGAGTCGAAAGCGAGCGCTTCGGCCCGTTGCGCCACCCGGGTGAAGTGCTCCGGCCGCGCCAGCGGGCCGCGGTTGATCAGGCTGATGCCAATTTTCATTGCCTACTCCCATGGGTTTTGCATTTAATGATTTGACCAAATTCGCACAACTGCCGTTTATATAGTAGGGAACGGATATGGCGTGCCTGGCTGGCCAGGCACAGCCCGGCTGCAGGCGCCGGAGCTTACTCCGGCAAGATTGCAGCACCACATCCGTCAACGGAATCTCCTCAACCACTCCGCGAATGGGTTGCGGATAGGGGAGGCGCGGCATAGGCTGACCTCGTGCCCGTCGGCCGACCCGGTTCGACAATCCCGCACTTGCCAACGTAACTAAATAACGGGGTTCCTATGGCTTTGTACGGCAATACCACGATTACCGGCGACGTCGAAACTGAATACGACAAGGCCTGGGCGGAGGACCTTTACAATTCCTACTGGGACGATCTGCAGCCGATAAAGCTGGTGGCGCAGAAGCGCGTGCGCAACGACCTGTTCACCTGGCGTCGCGGCTCGGCGCAGATGGTGCTCAAGGTCAATCCGGCGCTCAACAACCTGAGCATCTATTCGGTTTTGGCAACGGGGGTGCACCCTTCTACGGATCTATACCGCCACCTCCTCCACTACAACATTCTGCAGCGGCGGGAATCCCTCGGATTGTTCGAAAAGGGTGGCAAGCTGTACATCGTGCTCAAGTACACGATGGAGTTGGAACTGGTCACCAATGAAGTGCTGCAGCGCCATATCCTTGCCATGCAGGAGATCGCCGACCAGTTGGATACGGAACTGGTCAACCAGTTCGGCGGGGCGCTTCATTTCAATGATTGGGACAGGTTGGATCAGAGCGGCGTCGACGACCTGCTGGAGATCGTCTCGCTCGTGGCGGAGGTCGAGGAACTTTCGGCGAACCCGAATGCGCCGGCGATCGGCACCGTCATCGAAGCACAGCTCGAGGTGGGGCGTGGTCCGGTAGCGACGGTGATCGTGCAACGGGGCACGCTCGAGAAGGGCGCCGCGGTCGCCAGCGGCACGGTCGCGGGCCGCGTACGCGCAATGTACGACGAGAACGGCGAGCAGTTGACTTCCGCCGGGCCGAGTACGCCGGTGCTCGTCACCGGATGGGACGACGTGCCACAGGCAGGTGACATGTTTCAGGTCGTCAACAACGAGCGGACCGCCCGCAAGCTCGCGACAGCGGGGGTAGCGCGAAAGCGTGCTGCCGAGCTGCTGGTG
>JACZVE010000279.1 GCA_022572825.1 SAR324 cluster bacterium | reverse complement strand
GGAAAATCCGGCGCGGGCCCTATCCATCGGGTCGCGCGAAACGCCTCCGTTGCTCCGGCTCTCCTTTCAGATTATACTTGACACACAGTATATTATATTCTACTAGATATGTTCTATTCTACACAGTAGAACGAACACGGAATTTCAACCTCAACCCATTAGGGAGATCACCATGCACACCCCAAACACTATTGCCAGTACGGTGAAGTATGGTCAGAAAAACAGTCAAATATTACGTAAGGGAAAACGGACAGTCCCCATTTATTAACTGGCTGGACAGTCTGGATGTAGCCACGATGGCTCGCGTCGATGTCCAGATCAACAGGATGCGTCAAGGAAATCTCGGCGATGTCAAATCGCTTAAGCACGGGCTATTCGAATTGCGGTTGCAGTTCGGGTCCGGTTATCGCATCTATTGCGCCCATGGGCGCGAAAACGACGTGATCCTGTTGGCCGGTGGCGACAAAGGTACACAAAGGTCTGATGTTGCAAAAGCTAGACGATATTTAACTGATCTGAGGAGGAGAAGCCATGATGCCGGTGCGCGACTACCGGGAGAATCTCCTGGAGAGACTCCGGGCGAACCCCGTCCTGGTCGCTGAATACCTGGACGCCGCGCTGGAAGATGATATTGATACCTTTCTTCTGGCATTCAGGGATGTGATCGATGCGTTGGGCGGCGGCACTCAATTCTCGGAACAGTCGGGGATTCGGAGGGAGTCCATTTACAAGATGTTTAAGATTGGCGCGAATCCGACTTTGAAAACGCTTAAGAGAGCACTTGAAAATGCAAATGTAAGGCTGAAGATCGTGCCGAAAGAAGACGATAGGCTGACAGCATGATGGGTACGGTGCCAGCATTCCTCAGTTTCATCGCTTTCGCGCTTCCACCAGAATATTACCCACGTCCTGATCCTCATTAGATACAGCATCACCAGATCCAGACCGAGGTCCATGACCTGTCGGGGACTAACCAACAATCCGTGACCGAGGTCTCCGCGGCAATGCGTGCCGCCTGCTGGCGGGCGCAAAAGCGGGAGTGCCCCGGGCCCTATTTGGCGCCGTAGACCAACCGGGGCAGCCAGAGGATGATCTCGGGGTATACCACGCAAACCGTCAACCCCAGCGCCTGCAGGACCAGAAACGGCAGCGCGGCGCGGAAAATGATCCCCAAGGTGATTTCCGGCGGGGCCACGCTTTTGAGGTAAAACAAGGCGTAGCCGAAGGGGGGACTGAGAAAGCTCATCTGCATGTTGACCATGTAGACCACCCCGAACCAGAGCGGCACGTCCGCCGGGGCCACGCCGGGCAGCCCGAACAGGCCGTCCCAGGGCAGGCTCTTCATGATCGGGGCGAAGATGGGCACGGCCAGCAGCAGGATTCCCACCCAGTCCAGGAACATTCCCAGGATGACAAGGAGCACCATCATCACCAACAGGATGCCATAAGGCCCCAATCCCGTACCGATGAGAGAATCCGTGACGAATTGCTGTCCGCCGTTGAGAATATAAAACCCCACGAAGATGCTGGCACCGAAGATGATCCACAGCACCATGGTCGAGGCCTTGAGGGTGGTGATCGCCGCTTCCCGCACGGCGACCCAGCTCAGCCGGCGGGCCAGGGCGGCCACCACCAGCGCTCCAAAGGTGCCGATGCCGGCCGCCTCGACCGGGGTGGCCACACCGCTGAAGATCACGCCCAGCACCAGGACGATCAGGCACACCGGAGCGACGATGCCTCGCAGCAGGCGGATTTTCGTGCGCAAATCCACCCGTTCCTCGAGGGGCATGGCCGGCCCCAAGCGCGGGTTCAGATAGCAGCGGCCGGTGACGTACAGGATGTACGTCCCGGAGAGCAGCAGGCCGGGAAACACCGCGCCGATGAACAGCTCGCCCACCGACTGTTGGGCCACCACGGCGAAGATGATGGCGAGGATCGACGGCGGGATCAAAATTCCCAGGGTGCCCCCGGCGAGAATGGCGCCGCAGGCCATTTCGGGGTTGTAGTTGCGCTTGAGCATGGCCGGCAGCGCGATGATGCCCATGGTCACCTCGGCGGCGCCGATCACCCCCACCATGGCGGCCAGGATGGTCGAAGCGATGATGGTGGCCGTGGCCAGGCCGCCCCGCAGCCCGCCCAGCAGATTGTAGATCACGTCGAACAGTTCTTCGATCAGCCCGGCCCGCTCCAGCATGGAAGCCATGAAGATGAACAGCGGGATGGCGGAAAGCTGGTAATCGGTCATGAAGGGGAAGATGCGCGAGGGCAGCATGTTGATCGCCGCGGCATCGCCGAACAGGAACAGGAACACCACCCCGAGCCCGCCGGTGACGAATACCAGCGGCAGCCCCGCCAAGAGCAGGGTGATCAGCGAACCGAACATGACGAGGGTGAGCCAGCCGATACCGATTTCCAGCCCCATGGGCCTACGTCTCCTTTCCAGCCAAGATCGTGATGTCCTTGAACAGCTTGGCGATGCCTTGCAGAATGATCAGGAACCCACCGATGGCGAGGGTGGCTTTCACCGGCCAGTACTGGATGGCCCATTCGGTAAAGGACACCTCCCACACCTCGATGGCGTCCGCGGTGAAAATCCAGCCCGTCCACAGCAAGGCCACGGTGAAGAGGAAGAAGAACAGGGAGGTCACCACGTCCACCAGCGCCTTGATGCGGTCGGGGAAATAGAGGTAAAGCACGTCCACCCGCACGTGGGAATCCTCGCGCAACGCAAATGCGCCGGCGAGGAGGTATTGCATCCCGAACATCAGAAACATGCCTTCATGGGCCCAGTTGGTGGGCGAATTGAACACGTAGCGGGCCAGCACCTCGTAGTAATAGACGAACACGGCGATCATCGACCAGTAACACACGAAGTGGCCGCTCCACCCGCTGATTCTGTCGATGAAATCGGTGAAGGCGGAATGCACCCGCAAGCCGGAGCCCTTGGCAACGGCTTCCCGCCTGTGGCTGATATCCTTATACTCCCGGCCTTCCCCCGCTTCACGCTCCGCGCACCGGCGCGTCAGCCGCGGCAGCAAAATGGCATCGACAATCAGCAGCGCCAGGATCACGGCGCCGACCAGCCCGGGAAACAGCTGCCACTGGTCCCACAGGGCGTTGGCCGCCGCCAGTTGCAACTGCAACCCTTCCAGGGTCTGCTGGGCCTCGGCCAGCTTCTCGGCGGCGCCTTGCGCGCCTTCGGCGAGCGCTTTTTGGGCGCGCTCCACATCGAATTCCGCGCCGAGGAAAGTGTTTTTCGCGTTGGAGACCTCGACCCGGGCACTCGCTCCCTGCCTGTTTCCATAGAGAATCAAGACAAACAGGCCGATATAGCCAAAGGCCAGATAGTAAACGCGCAGATAAAAGCGGTGCAGGCCGACGAATCCGGCCGTCACCAGCAGCAGATAGGCGATGGGCAGGGAGACGCCCGGCTTGGTCCCCTTCCGGTCCTGCCGGTGGGCAAAATAGGCGGCAGTCAGCGGGAACAGGACCAGCCCCGACCAATAGAGCCAGTGCGGCATGACAAACGTCAAACTGGGCATCGCAATCTATTCAGGTTCGGCAAGGTGGGAAGGATCGCAAAAGAAAAGGGACGCCGCGCCAGCAGCGCCCCTGCTCCCGTTCATCGCGTCACGGTCTGACCCGGATACCCATGCGGGTATCAGGCGAACTTGAGGCGGTGACCCTTGATCATGTCCTTGGTCACATACCCCAGGCTGCCGGACATCATGTAGTCGAGCTGGATCTTGAACACGCGGGCCGCGTCCTTGTCCTTGTTGGCCCAGGCGAACCAGCGCGGAATTGCGATGCGGGTGAACTTGTCCACATCCTCCTGGCTGAGCCGGGTGACGATGGTGCCGGCCTCTTCGAACTTCTTCCAGGCCTCCTGGTCGGCCTTCTGGATCCCCGCGAAGTGATGATCGGAATAGGAGTGCACCTCCAACTCGACGAACTGCTTCATCTGGGGCGAAAGGGCGTTCCAGGGCTTCATGCCCACGGTGAGGTCCATCAGGTCCACCGGCTGATAGATGGACATGAAACCGGGGGGGCCCATGGAGATGTACTTGGTCACCTGGTGGAAACCCAGGGCATAGTTAATCGCCGGTCCCACGTAATCCGCCACATCGATGGTGCCCTTCTCCAGGGCGGCAAAGATCTCCCCACCGGGCAGCAGGGTCGTCTTGGCGCCGGCACCCTGAAACAACTCGGCCACCATTCCGCCGGGCACGCGCATTTTGCGGCCGCGGAAGTCCTCGATGGAGCGGATGGGCACCTTGGAATGGATGATATTCGGACCGTGATGAATGTGCCCCACGTAGAACATGCCGACCTTGGCGAACAGCTCGCGGGCGATTTCCCGGCCGCCCAGGGCATAAAAGAATACGTCCCACTCCCCCTCTGTGCGCAAGCCCAGGGGATAGGAGCTGAAAAACACCGAGGCCGGCATGCGCCCCGCCCAGTACAGGGTGAACGGGTTCATCCCCTCTATCACGCCGTTTCTTACCGCGTCGAAGAGCTGGAAGTCCCCCACCACGTCCTTGGCGCCGAAGGGCTTGAAGGCCAACTCGCCGCCGGTTTTGTCGGCGATGCCGTTGCACCAGTCCTTGAAGATTTTAAGCCCGATCCCGCCGGGCCAGGAGGTCTGGATTTTCCAGGTTTTCGTCGCCGCCTTGGCCGTGCGGATGTTGAAGCCGAGATTGCCCGAAGCGACCAGCCCCGCGGCTCCTCCCGCGGCGATAGCGCCCTTGATGAATTTACGCCGGCCGACGGCCTGGCGATTGTATTGATTCTTGGCATCGGTTTTCATGGTTCCCCTCCTCTGCAGGTGTGTTGATGGGCAGTCGCGGTGCGCGATTGAGCACTACACGAAACACCGCCCCGATTGCGAATCCTGGCACCCCCATAATCGAGCGTGGCATAAGCCATACGACGTTGCGATTATTTAGGCAACCAGT
>JACZVE010000013.1 GCA_022572825.1 SAR324 cluster bacterium | reverse complement strand
CGTTCGCAGCGCTGGCATTCAAGGTGATGACCGATCCGTACGTGGGGCAGCTCACGTTCTTCCGGGTCTACTCGGGCAGAGTGGCTCAGGGCATGCAGGTGCTCAATCCCTCCAAGAACAAAAAGGAGCGGGTGGGACGAATCCTGCGCATGCACGCCAACAAGCGCGAGGATGTCAGCGAAGTTTACGCCGGCGACATCGCGGCCGGCATCGGCCTCAACGCCAACACCGGCGATACCCTGTGCGATCCCAAACACCCGATCGTGCTGGAAAAGATCGAGTTCCCCGAGCCGGTCATCGACATCGCCGTGGAGCCCAAGACCAAGGCCGACTACGATAAGATGGGCGTGGCCCTGCAGCGCCTGGCGCAGGAGGATCCCTCCTTCCGCGTGCACACCGACGAGGAGTCGAGCCAGACCATCATATCCGGGATGGGCGAGCTGCACCTGGAAATTATCGTGGACCGGATGCAGCGTGAGTTTAAGGTGGCCAGCAATGTAGGCAAACCTCAGGTGGCCTATCGGGAGACCACCACGCAGCCGTCCGAAGTGGAAACCCGCTATGTCAAGCAGACCGGCGGCCGGGGACAGTACGCGCACACGCTCATGAAGATCGAACCCCTCCCGCCGGGCACAGGGTTTGAGTTCGAAAACCGTGTCGTGGGCGGCAACATCCCCCGGGAGTATATCCCGGCGGTGAAAAAGGGCGTGGAGGAGGCCATGAACACCGGCGTGCTGGCCGGCTACCCTTTGGTGGACTTGAGGGTGATTCTGGAAGACGGCTCCTATCACGACGTGGATTCATCGGAGTTGGCCTTCAAGATCTGCGCCTCGATGGCGCTGAAGGACGGCGTGCGGAAGGGCAGGCCGGTGCTGCTGGAACCCTACATGAAGGTCGAAGTGGTGGTTCCCGGCGAGTACATGGGAGACGTGATGGGCGACCTCAATTCCCGCCGGGGCCGCATCAAGGGCATGGAAGAGCGCTCCGGCGCACAGGTCATCAGCGTCGACGTGCCGCTGGCGGTGATGTTTGGCTACGCCACCGCGTTGCGCTCCATGACGCAGGGACGCGCCACCTTTACGATGCAGTTTTCCTATTACGAGCGCGTTCCCGGCGCCCTTTCCCAGGATCTGATGGCCCGGAAGGCAGGCTAGTTAGGCCCAACGATCGGATATTGTCATGCTGTCATGCTTGGACAATCGGACAAGCCGCGGCAATGTGCACAATTCAATAGGTGAAGGTAGAGATGGCAAAGGAAAAATTCGATCGCTCCAAGCCCCACGTAAACGTCGGGACGATCGGTCACGTGGATCACGGCAAGACGACGCTGACGGCCGCCATCACGAAGGTGTTCGCGATGAAGAAAATGGCCACCTTCATCGCGTTCGATCAGATCGACAAAGCACCGGAAGAGAAGGCGCGCGGGATCACCATCGCCACCGCACACGTGGAGTACGAGACCGATAACCGCCATTACGCGCACGTGGACTGCCCCGGCCATGCCGACTACGTCAAAAACATGATCACCGGTGCGGCGCAGATGGATGGCGCCATCCTGGTCGTATCCGCCGCCGACGGGCCCATGCCGCAGACGCGCGAGCACATCCTGCTGGCCCGCCAGGTGGGGGTGCCCTACATCGTCGTGTACCTGAACAAGGTCGACATGGTGGACGACCCGGAGCTGCTGGAGCTGGTGGAGCTGGAAATGAGGGAGCTCCTCAGCCTTTACGAGTTCCCCGGCGACGACATCCCCATCATCCAAGGCTCGGCCCTGCAGGCGCTGGAATCGTCCAGCGACGATCCCTCCGCGGAGGAATACAAGAGCATCCTGGCATTGATGGACGCGGTGGATTCCTACATTCCCGAGCCCATCCGCGTTATAGACAAACCGTTCCTGATGCCGGTGGAGGACGTATTTTCTATTTCCGGCCGCGGCACCGTGCCCACCGGGAGGGTCGAACGGGGTATCGTCAAGGTGGGCGATACGGTGGAGATCGTCGGCCTCCGGCCCACCGCCTCCACCGTCGTGACCGGGGTGGAAATGTTCCGCAAGCTGCTCGACGAGGGCCGCGCCGGCGACAACATCGGGTTGCTGCTGCGCGGTACCAAGCGCGACGAGGTCCAGCGCGGCCAGGTACTGGCCAAGCCCGGTTCCATCACGCCCCATACAGATTTCAAGGGGCAGGTGTACGTGTTGACCAAGGACGAGGGCGGACGGCACACGCCGTTCTTCAACAACTACCGTCCGCAGTTCTACTTCCGTACCACGGACGTCACCGGCATCATCGATCTGCCGGAAGGCACGGAGATGGTGATGCCGGGGGATAACGTGGAAGTCAATGTCTCGCTCATCACCCCCATCGCCATGGAGCCCGAACTTCGCTTCGCCATCCGCGAAGGCGGCCGCACCATCGGTTCAGGCGTGATCTCCTCGGTGACCAAGTAACCGTCTCAGGGAAGCACGGGCGGCACGGAACGATTGCAATGACGCAAAAGATCAAGGTTCGGTTCAAGGCTTACGATTACAACTTATTGGACCAGACTGTCCGGGAGATCGTCAACGCCGTCAAGCGCACAGGCGCGCAGATCAACGGGCCGATTCCGCTGCCCACCCAGCGCACCGTGGTGACCGTGCTGCGCTCGCCGCACGCGGACAAGAAATCGCGCGAGCAGTTCGAGACGCGCACCCATAAGCGGCTGATGTACATCATCGATCCCAACCCGCAGACGATGGACGCGCTCATGCGCCTGGACATCTCCGCCGGGGTGGACATTACCATGAAGCAGGACTGACGCCGGGAGAGGACAGGAGCGGCTCGCGGCGGCGCCGAGGCAAGTGACAGGCCGGGAACATGAGTCAGGTAAGCGTAATCAGGATGGACCGCTCCCAGGCGGAACCGCTGGAATTGGCCGATGTGCTGACGGAGGCGCCCTACAACCCGTTCCTGATCAAGGACGCCGTCGTCTATCAGCAGGCCAAATCCCGCCAGGGGACCCATTCCGCCAAAACTCGGGGCCAGGTGGCCGGCAGCAACCGCAAGGTTTATCGCCAGAAGGGCACCGGCAATGCCCGCATGGGAAATCGCAAGGCCGTCCAGCGCAGGGGCGGAGGCGTCGTCCACGGCCCCCACCCTCGCTCCCACGCCTTCAAGCTCAACAAAAAGGTGCGCAAGGCCGCGTTGCGCTGCGCGCTGGCGGAAAAGCTGCGCCAGGGGCTGCTGGTGGTGCTGGACACGGTGGAGCCGGCCAGCCATAAGACCAAGGAGTTCGCGGCCTGGTTGCAGGAGCTCAATGCACCCAAGGCGCTGATCGTCACCCATGACGTGGGCCACAATCTCGCGTTGGCGGCGCGCAACCTCCCCAACGTAACCGTGCTGCGGGTTGGTCAGCTCAACGTGTACAACTTGCTGCTGTTCGAAAAAGTGCTTGCCACGCGCCAGGCGATGCTTGCGCTGCAGGAGAGGCTGACGAGATGAACCTGCGAGCGCTCAGAACCCCGCACCTGACGGAAAAAAGCGTCCTCCAGAAGGACCAGTCCAACCAGGTAACGTTTCGCGTGGACGTTGGGGCCAATAAGATCGAGATCAAGCGCACAATCGAGCAGCTGTTCAAGGTGACGGTGTTGCGGGTCAACACGATCAACATGCGGGGCAAGAAAAAACGGATGGGCCGCCATGCCGGCAAACGACCGGATTGGAAAAAAGCGATGGTGACCCTCAAGGCGGGCGACCGCATCGAATACTTCGAGGGCGCCTAGTCGTCCGATACCATTGACCATGGCGATTCGCAGATACAATCCCACCTCCCCGGGTCGGCGCGGCATGAGCGTGTCCAGCTTCGAGGAGTTGACAACGGACCGCCCGGAGCGCTCCTTGCTGCGGCCCCTGAAGAAGTCCGGTGGGCGCAACAATACGGGCCGCATTACCGTGCGCCACCGCGGTGGCGGCCACAAACGCCGTTACCGCCTGATCGACTTCAAGCGCGACAAACACGGCATTCCCGGCCGTGTGGCGACCATCGAGTACGACCCGAATCGCAACGCGCGCATATCGTTGATCGTGTATGCCGACGGGGAGAAGCGCTACATCATTTCGCCGGCCGGGCTGAAACCGGGCGACCAGGTCCTCTCCGGTGCGGAGGCGGATATAAAGCTGGGCAATGCCCTGCCCCTGCGCAATATCCCCCTGGGCACGCAGGTGCACAACGTGGAGCTGAAGCCCGGCAAAGGCGGCCAACTGGCCCGCGCCGCCGGAACGTCAGTGATCCTGGCGGCCAAGGACGGCGACTACGCGCAGATCCGGCTGCGCTCCGGCGAAATCCGCCGCGTGCGGCAGGAATGCATGGCCACCATCGGGGCGGTGGGCAACGCGGATCACAACCATTTGGAGCTGGGCAAGGCGGGCCGGAGCCGCTGGCTGGGCATCCGGCCCACCGTGCGCGGGGTCGCCATGAACCCGGTCGACCACCCCCACGGCGGCGGCGAGGGCCGCAGCTCGGGCGGGCGGCATCCGGTAACGCCTTGGGGAAAGCCGACCAAGGGCTATCGCACCCGGCGCAACAAGCGCACGGAGCCCATGCGCGTCCGGCGCCGTAAATAGTGCCGAGCCGCACCCATGCCGCCACAGGGGGCGCAAAACTGAACGCAATCGGAAAGCCGATGGAGAACCCGTGCCGCGCTCGCTGAAGAAAGGACCCTTCGTAGACGGGCATCTGCTGAAGAAATTGCTGCGCGCCCAGGAAACGGACGACCGCCGCCTGATCCGAACCTGGTCGCGCCGCTCGGTGATACTGCCCGAATTCGTGGGGCTGAACGTGGCCGTACACAATGGCAACAAGTTTATTCCCATTTTCGTGACGGAAAATATGGTGGGACACAAGCTGGGGGAGTTCGCGCCGACGCGCACCTACCGCGGGCACACCTCCAAAGCCGGGCGGCGTCCCGCACGCTGATCGTTGCCGCAGAGTCAAACGCGCCATGGCCGAACAATCGTTGTACACCGCCGTCGCCAAGAAAGTGCACATCGCACCGCGCAAGGTGCGGCTGGTCGTGGATCTCATCCGGGGGAAAAACGTCGTGCAAGCCCTGGGCATTCTGGATGCCACCAGCAAGCGCGCCTCCCCCATCGTGAAAACGCTGCTGAAATCCGCCATCGCCAATGCGGAGCAGCGCGACGAGAACGTGGACGTGGACAACCTGAAAATCAAGCGGGCCTTTGTGGACGCCGGGCGCACCCTGCACCGCTGGCGGCCCAGGGCGATGGGCCGCGCCACCCCGATTCGCAAACGCAGCAGCCGCATCACCCTGGGAGTGGGATAGATGGGCACGAATCGCGCAACCGCTCTGACGAGCCGATAAGGAGGCACCGTGGGACAAAAGGTCAACCCGATCGGTTTCCGGCTGGGGATCACTAAAAACTGGACCAGCAAGTGGTACGCGGATCACCGCACCTATGCGGACCAGTTGGAAGAAGACTTCAAGGTGCAGGATTATATCAAATCGACTATGAAGCACGCCGGGATATCCCGCGTTGAGCTGGAGCGCGCCGCTCAAAAAGTGAAGGTTACGATATTCGCTTCCCGGCCAGGCATCATCATTGGACGCAAGGGCGAGGCCGCGGACCAGTTGAAGGCCGATCTGGTCAAGCTGAGCAAGAACGACGTGACAGTGAACATCAAAGAGGTCAAGCGGCCCGAGATCGATGCCCAACTCATCGCACAAAACATCGCCACTCAGCTGCAGCGGCGCATCGCCTTCCGCCGGGCGATCAAGCGCGCCCTGGCCTCGGCGATGCGGTTGAACATCCAGGGCTGCAAGATCATGGTCGGCGGGCGGCTCAACGGCGCCGAGATGTCCCGCAGGGAGTGGGTGCGGGAAGGCCGCGTGCCCCTGCACACGCTGCGCGCGGAGATCGACTACGGCACCGCCGAGGCGAGGACCACCTACGGTGTGATCGGCGTAAAGGTGTGGGTATACAAGGGCGAGGATTACAACCAGCCGCGGCTGCTGCGCCGCCGCGCTCAGGCCAAGTGAGGAACCGAACATGCTGATGCCGAAGCGTACCAAGTACCGCAAAACTCACAAGGGGCGCATGAAAGGCAATGCGGCGGGCGGCAACCGGCTCACCTTCGGCGCCTATGGGCTGCAAGCCACCACCCGCGGTTGGGTGACCGCCCGGCAGATCGAAGCGGCGCGGCGGGCACTGACGCGGGAAATCAAGCGGCGCGGCAAGATTTGGATCTGCGTATTTCCCCACAAGCCCATCACCCGCCGACCGGCCGAGGTGCGCATGGGGGGCGGTAAGGGGGCGGTGGACCATTGGGCCGCGGTGGTGAAGCCGGGGCGCGTCCTGTTTGAAATGGACGGCGTGGAAGAAGACGTGGCGTTGAGCGCGCTGCGGCTGGCGGCTTACAAGCTGCCCGTGAGAACGACCGTGGTGACGCGGAAGGGCTAGCAGATGAAGGTCAACGAGATGCGGCAGCTATCTTCCGAGGAACTCGGCGCACGGGTTTCCGACTGGCAGGAGGAATTGTTCCGCGCCAAGTGCACCAAGGTCATCGGCCAGTTAACGGATACCACCCGCATCCGTATCATGCGGCACCAGATCGCCCGCGCCATGACAATCATCAATGAGATGAAGCGCAATGCCCCAGACGAAGCCTGAGGCCAAGCAGCGTCCTCCCCGGCGCAAGGTGCGCCAGGGGGTAGTGGTGAGCGACAAGGGCGATAAGACCGTTGTGGTCAAGGTGGAGCGCACCGTGCGACATCGCCTGTATGCAAAAATAATGCGGCGCAGCAAGAAGTATCATACTCACGATGAGGCAAATGTCGGCAAAATGGGCGACGTCGTACGCATTATGGAATGCCGTCCGCTGAGCCGCACCAAGCGTTGGCGCCTGGTGGAGGTGGTGAGCCGACGGCAAGATTAGCCCAGCGGGCCGCGGTTACGGCCTGCCGGGCACGAGGCGGAATTCAGCCGGGAAGTCTGTCATGATTCAGATGCAAAGCATGTTGCGCGTCGCGGACAATACCGGCGCGAAAAAGCTGATGTGCATCAAGGTGCTGGGCGGCTCCAGGCGGCGCTACGCTACCATTGGCGACGTAATCGTGGCCTCGGTCAAGGATGCCCAGCCCAACAGCCGGATCAAGAGCGGAGACGTGGTGCGCGCCGTCGTCGTTCGCACGGCCAAGGAGGTGGGGCGGCCCGACGGATCGCACATCAAGTTCGACGAGAACGCGGCCGTGTTGATCGACAACCGCAAGGAACCCATCGGCACCCGCATTTTCGGCCCGGTGGGACGCGAGCTGCGGGCACGGCAGTTCATCAAGATCATCTCACTGGCCCCTGAGGTGCTTTAACGCCCGGGGGCGCGGGAGCGAGGCGACATCATGCCACGCGCGGCACAGCCGGCTCTGAGGAAGGCGAAGTTCAAAAAGGGCGACCAGGTACAGGTCATCGCCGGCAAGGCCAAGGGCCAGACGGGCGAGGTGCTGCGAATGGACCTGAAGCGAGGCACCTTGCTGATTAAGGAATTGAACATGGTGATGCGGCACACCAAGCCGCGAAGACAAGGCCAATCGGGCGGTATCATCCCCATGGAGAGCCCGATACACATCTCCAATGTCCTGCAGTTCTGCGAGAGCTGCGACCGGGGCGTGCGCAAGCTGTGCGACAAGCCGGCGGAGTGCCGCTATTACAAAAATCGGAAGAAGTAGGCCCCGTTCAGTAACGGCGTCGTCGCCAGCGCCAGGCGGGCGCCCTCAAACGGTGCCATCGAACCACGGCCAACAGACGTGTCCAGGCTGCAGGAAAAATACAAAAGCGAGGTCGTGGTCACCTTGCTGCAGGAGTTCAACTACCCAAGCCGGATGCAGGTGCCCGGCCTGGTCAAGATTACCGTCAACATGGGCGTAGGCGAAGCCTCTCAAAATGCCAAGGTGCTGGAATCGGCCCAGGCCGAAATGATCCGCATTACGGGCCAGAAGCCGATGGTGACCCACGCGAAGAAATCGATTGCCGCTTTCAAGCTGCGCGAGGGCATGCCGGTAGGCGTCATGGCCACCTTGCGCCGAAAGATGATGTGGGAGTTTCTGGACCGCTTCATCTCGATCGCCCTGCCGCAAGTGAGGGATTTTCGCGGTCTGCCGCGGCGCTCGTTTGATGGACATGGCAATTACACGGTGGGGCTGCGCGAGCAGATCATCTTTCCCGAGATCAACTTTGACGATATCGACCAGGTTCGCGGCATGAACGTGACTATCCACACGACGGCCAAAACGGACGAGGAGGCCTTCCGGCTACTGCAGCTGATCGGCATGCCGTTCCGCAGAAACTGATCGGCAGGGGACAGTAGGCCGGCGGCCCCAATGACGGCCGCGCCCATGCCGGACAACGAGACCAATGCAGGCACGATGGCCAAGAAAAGCTTGATCGCCAAGGCGCGGCGCAAATCCAAGTTTAAGGTGAGAGCCTATCACCGCTGCCGCTATTGCGGCCGCCCCCGCAGCTTTATCCGCAAGTTCGGGATGTGCCGTTTGTGCTTCCGCCTCAGAGCGCTGGCCGGGGAGCTCCCCGGTGTGACCAAGGCCAGCTGGTAAGGTGCAGCATGGGCCAAGGAGCAAGATAAATGTCCATGACCGATCCGGTCGCCGATTTTCTCACCCACATCCGCAATGCGTTGCTGCGCAAGCACGCCAGCGTGGACAGCCCGGCGTCCACCCTGAAAGCGGATATTGCCCGCGTACTGAAAGAAGAGGGATTCATCGAGGATTGGAACGTGTTCAATGATCAGCGTGACCACGCCCGCATCGAAGTAACCCTGAAGTACGACAAGAATGGCGATAGCGTGATCCGTGGCCTTAAGCGCATCAGCCGGCCCGGACTGCGGCGCCACGCCGGGTACCGCGAGCTGTCCCCGGTACTCAGCGGGCAGGGGATCGCCATCGTCACCACCTCCCACGGGCTGTTGACCGACATGAGCTGCCGGGCCAAAAAAATCGGCGGCGAAGTGCTCTGTCACGTCTGGTAGTGGCCCGGGCAATCAGATCAGGTGCCTGACCCCCAGGGTTGGCGCCATAAGCTGGCAGCATAACGACGAGAACCGATGTCGAGAGTGGGAAAACGACCGATCGCCATCCCCCCAGGGGTCGACATCCAGTACGATGATCGCGTGGTGCGGGTGAAAGGACCCAAAGGCGAAAACCAGTTCCAGATGCCCGCCGCCGTCGATCTGGATATCGGGCCCAAGGAAATTAAGGTCCTCGCCGACTACCTGAACGATTCCAGGGCGCGCGCCATGATGGGGACGGTTCAGGCATGCCTGAACAACATGGTCCTGGGCGTGTCGCAAGGCTTCACGCGCAGGTTGCGCCTGGTCGGCGTGGGCTATCGCGCCGCGTTGCAGGAGCAGGCGCTGGTGTTGCAGCTGGGCTTTTCCCATCCGGTGCGGGTGACGCTGCCGGCCGGCGTGACGGCGCAGGTGGAAGGAAACAACCAGATCGTGCTCGCCAGCCACGACAAAGTGCTGCTGGGCCAGACGGCGGCCAACATCCGCGCCCTGCGGCCACCGGAGCCGTATCAGGGCAAGGGCGTATCCTATGAAAACGAGCGCATCCGGCGCAAAGCCGGAAAGACCGGCAAAAGATAGCCGTCCGCGGGAAGGAGCAAGGCGCACATGGCGCTAGTCAATAGTCGTCTGGTGCGGCGCAGGAAGCGCCAAGGCCGCATCCGCAAGCAGATTGCGGGCAGCAGCGAGCGGCCCCGCTTGAGCGTATTCCGCTCGGCCAAGCACATTTACGTCCAGGCGGTGGACGACGATGCCCGGGTCACGCTGGCCTCTGCTTCCACCTGCGACAAGGAGCTGCGGGAGGGCGTCCAGGGATATCCAGGCAACAAGCAAGCCGCGGCCGTCGTGGGCCGAGCCATCGCCGAGCGGCTGACAAAGCTCGGCGTGGGACGGGCCGTGTTCGACCGGGGCGGCAACCGTTACACGGGCCGGATCAAGGCCTTGGCCGACGGCGCGCGCGAGGCGGGGTTGCAGATCTGATGTGCGCTCGCACCCAATTTTCTTGAGGTGATGCGTTGACGGAGAGAGGGTTAGAAAAAAGCGACCTGATTGAAAAGGTCATCAAGATCAGCCGCGTTGCCAAGGTGGTGAAAGGCGGCCGCCGCTTCAGCTTCAGCGCGCTGGTGGTGGTGGGCAACGGCCAGAGCCGCGTCGGCTTTGCGCTGGGCAAGGCCAACGAGGTAACGGAGGCCATCCGCAAAGGAATCGAGCGGGCCACCAAGAACATGAAGCCGGTGGTGACCGAGGGACGTACCATCCCGTACACGAGCCTGGGCCGATTCGGCGCCAGCCGCGTGGTCATGAACCCATGCGAGCCCGGACGAGGCATCATCGCCTCCGGGCCCGTGCGGGCCGTCATGGAGGCGGCGGGTATCGCGGACATCAGCGTCAAGACCCTGGGCTCGAACAACTCTCACAACGTGGTCAAGGCAGCACTGCACGCGCTGTACGAGTTGAAGTCCTTCGAGGAAATCGCCGAACGCAGGGGCGTACCGGTGGAGCACCTGCGGCCGCGGAAGGCCGGCTAATGTTTGGTCATGCTGCTTTAGGGCAGACTATTTGCGGAAAATCATCGGTCGATGGCGTGAATGCGGGCGGTGGGGCGAAATATCTGACGCCAGGCACCAGGAGATGTAGAGTGGGAAAAGTCACGGTAAAAATGATCCGCAGTCCGATCGGTCGGCCTCAAGATCAGCGGCAGACACTGAGGGGGTTGGGCCTGAGGCGCATGCATCAGCAACGGGAACTGGAGGATACGCCGGCGGTGCGCGGGATGATCTTCAAGGTCAGGCATCTGGTCTCCGCGGAGCCGCCCGAGGCACCCGAGAAGGATTGACGGTCACCCATGAACCTGCACCGGCTGGAAAAACCGCCCGGCTCGCGCCGCAATCCCAAGCGCAAGGGCCGAGGCCCTGGCAGCACCCTTGGCAAGACGGCCGGGCGCGGCCAGAAAGGCCAGAAGGCTCGCAGCAAAGTAGCGCCGGGATTTGAGGGTGGACAGAATCCGCTGCGCCGCCGCCTGCCCCGCCGGGGCTTCAAAAATCCGTTCAAGGCGCAGTTCCGGATCGTCAATCTGCGGGAGCTGAATCGGCGGCCGGCGCTGGCGGAGAAGATGGAAATACACCCGGAGGATCTGGTGTCGGCCAACGCGATCCGCGACAACGACTATCCGGTGAAGGTGCTGGGGCAGGGCCAATTGGTACGCGCCGTCACCATTCATGCCCACCGATTCAGCCGTTCCGCGTTGGAGAAAATCAAGGCCGCTGGTGGCGAGGCGGTCGTGATCGGAGCTTGACGCATCCATGCTGAGCACGTTTCAAAACGCATTCAAAATCGAGGAACTGCGCAACCGCATCATCTTCACCCTGCTGATGCTCGTCGTGTTCCGCCTGGGTGCGCACGTTCCCACTCCCGGCATCGACGCCAATGCGCTGGCCGCATTCTTCCGCGCTCAGGAAGGCACCATCTTCTCGTTTTTCGACATGTTCTCCGGCGGGGCACTGCAGCGCTTGACGGTGTTCGCGCTGGGGATCATGCCCTATATCAGCGCCTCCATCATCATCCAGCTGCTCACGGTCGTGTTTCCCTACCTGGAGCGGCTCAGCCGCGAGGGCGAAGCGGGACGACGCAAGATCACCATGTACACCCGCTACGGGACGATCGTACTGAGCATCGTGCAGGGTTTCGGCATTTCCGTGGGCCTGCAGAGCATGTCCTCGCCGGACGGCGCCCCGATCGTCATCTCCACCATGAACCCGTGGGGATTCCGGATACTGACGGTGATCACGCTGACGGCCGGCACGGCGTTTCTGATGTGGATCGGCGAACAGATCAACGAGCGGGGCATCGGCAACGGCATCTCCCTGATCATCTTCGCGGGCATCGTGACCGATATTCCCGGCGCCAGCATCAATTCGGTGCGCATGGTGCAGGCTGGACAGCTCGCGCCGCTGACGCTGGCGCTGGTGGCCATCATCATGCTCAGCGTGTTTTTCGCCGTGATCTTCATGGAAACCTCGACCCGCAAGATTGCCGTGCAATATGCAAAGCGGGTGCAGGGCAACCGGATGTACGGCGGACAAAGCTCTCACCTGCCCTTGAAGATCAATTCCGCCGGTGTGATCCCGGTGATCTTCGCCTCGTCGATCCTGGCCTTCCCCGCCACCATTCTCGGGTTCGCCCAGATACCCTGGATGCAGGCGGTGAGCGGCCACTTGGCGCCAACGGCTTTTCTGTACAATTCGCTTTATGTTATGATGATCTTTTTCTTTTGCTTCTTCTATACGGCGATCCAGTTCAATCCGGTGAAGATCGCCGATGAGATGAAGAAGTTCGGTGGATACATTCCGGGTATTCGCCCCGGCAAGAAAACCGCCGAGTACATCAATCAGGTACTGACGCGAATTACCTTCGGGGGTGCATTATACCTTGCAGCGGTCGCTGTGCTCCCCGTTATAATGTTCAACATTCTCAACGTGCCCTTCTTCTTTGGAGGAACGGCCCTGTTGATCGTCGTCGGTGTCGGGTTGGATACGGTGCGGCAGATCGAGGCGTTTCTGCTCAACCGCAACTACGACGGATTCCTGAAGAAGGCCAAGCGCCGCACGGGAATGCGCACGCTGCGCCTGTGAGCCGATGGCATGAGGGTGATCTTCCTTGGTCCGCCGGGATCCGGCAAGGGAACGCAGGCCAAGCGGCTGCAGGGCGTCCACCACATACCGCAAATTTCCACCGGCGATCTGCTGCGGCAAGCCGTGCGGGATGACAGCGCGCTGGGCAGGGAAGTCAAAGAATTCATGGATGCCGGCAGGCTGGTTGCGGACCACCTGGTCATCGAATTGCTGCTGGAGCGAATCCAGCAACCGGATTGCGAGCGCGGATTTATCCTGGACGGCTTTCCCCGCACGGTGACCCAGGCAAAAGCGCTGGAGCAGGCCCTGGCGGATAGAAACATGCCGATCGATGCCGTCATTAGCTTCAGCATCGAACTGACGGAACTGGTGGAACGGCTGGTGGGACGCCGCGTGTGTCCCCGCAGTCACGGCGAATGGCACGTGCGCTTCAATCCGCCGCGGGTTCCCGGCCGCTGCGACGTGTGCGGCGAGCCGCTCATTCAGCGCGAGGATGATCAGGAGGATCGTATCCGCACCCGCATGAAGGCCTACAGCCGGGATACCGAACCGCTCATCGGGTTCTATAGTCAGCGCGGCCTGCTGACACGGATTGACGCATTGGGCGCCATGGAGGATATCGCGGCCCAGATCGAGCAGCGCTTTTCCGTGGCGCCATAACCCGGTATCCCAGGCCCGCGGGCGTGGAGGATGCCGGAATCAATCGCCCGCATGAGGAGGATGTATTGGCGAAGGAAGACAGTGTCGAAGTTGAAGGGAAAGTAGTGGAGTCTCTGCCCAATGCCATGTTCAGGGTCGAACTCCCCAATGGCCACAAAATTCTGGCCCATATTTCGGGGAAAATGAGAATGCACTATATCCGCATCCTGCCAGGGGACAAAGTGACGGTGCAGATGTCGCCATACGACCTGGGCAGGGGGCGCATTACCTATCGTTCCAAGTAGCCCAAAGGCGAACCCACGATTTCGGGGCGCCAACGATCTAGTACATCGGTAGCGACATGAAAGTTCGATCTTCGGTAAAAAAAATCTGCGATCACTGCAAACTGATTCGCCGTCGCGGCGTGCTGCGCGTGATCTGCATAAACCCGAGACACAAACAGCGCCAGGGTTAGCGCACGTTAGGAGTAGGCCGTGGCAAGAATCGCGGGGGTGGATCTCCCCAACAAGCGCATGGTGATCGCCCTGACCTATATCTACGGCATCGGGTCTTCCACCTCCGGACGCATTCTCGCACGGGCGGGCATCGACGAAAGCCTTCGCCCCGATGGTCTGACGGACGATCAGATCACCTCGCTGCGGGACATCATTGGCGAACACCGCATCGAAGGCGAGCTGCGCAGCGAGGTACAACTCAATATCAAGCGGCTGATGGATCTGGGCAATTACCGGGGGCTGCGGCACCGGCGCGGTCTGCCCGTGCGTGGCCAGCGAACCAAAACCAATGCCCGTACGCGCAAGGGTCCGCGCCACAGGATCGGCAGCAAGAAATAACCCGCGTGTAACCGAGCGCTTCTGATAGCGCCGCGACACACCAACGCACGAGGAGGGGTCGATGGCAAGGGGTAAACGCACCACCGGCAAGCGGAAGGAAAAGAAAAACGTACCCGTCGGAATCTGCCACATCAAGGCGACCTTCAACAACACCGTCATTTCCTTCTCGGATCCGCAGGGCAATGTGATTGCCTGGTCCAGCACCGGCACCGTGGGCTTCCATGGCTCGCGCAAGAGCACGCCGTTTGCCGCCAAGACCGCGACCGAGGACGCGGTGCGCAAAGCCCGCGAGCAGGGCATACGCCAGGTCGAGGTGGAAGTGAAGGGTCCCGGCAGTGGGCGCGAAGCCGCGCTGAGAGCGCTTTCCGCGGAAGGCTTGAAGATTACGACGATCCGTGACGTGACTCCCGTGCCTCACAACGGCTGCAAGCCGCCCAAGATGCGGCGTATCTGAGCCGAAGCCCGCCCTGTCGGCGGGCGCTATCGGCATTGACTGGCCGATGCCTGGTGCAACGGCCCATTACGGAGGAACTCGTTGGCACGATATATCGGTTCTGTCTGCCGCCTCTGTCGGCGCGAAGGCATGAAGCTGTTCTTAAAGGGCGACCGCTGCTTCACGGACAAGTGCGCCATTGAAAAGCGCAGCTTTCCGCCCGGCGTTCACGGCACCGCCTTCCGCCGCAAGGTATCGGAATTTGGAATCCAATTGCGGGAAAAGCAAAAGGTCAAACGCATCTACGGCGTGCTGGAAAAGCAGTTCCGACGTTTTTTCGCGGAAGCCTCCCGCCGCAAGGGGAAAACGGGGGAGAACCTGCTGGTGCTGATGGAGCGGCGCCTGGACAACGTGGTGTACCGCATCGGCTTTGCCTCCTCCCGGGCCGAGGCCCGCCAGATGGTGAGCCACCGGCATATCCTTGTCAACGGGAAGAAAGCCACCATCCCATCCCTGCTGGTGCGTCAGGATGACGAGATCAGCGTGCGGGAGAAGAGCCGGCAGAACGCCAATATCGTGAGCGCTATGGAGGCGGCGCTGCGCAAGGGCACCAGCAGTTGGCTGGAAATCGACGCCAAAAATCTTAAGGCCAAGGTCCTCTCCGATCCCAAACGGGAGGAGTTGACCCTGCCGATTCGGGAACAATTGATCGTGGAACTTTACTCGCGATAGCGCCGCTTTTCGATGGAGTGATTGATGTATACCAGGAACTGGGAATCGTTACAGCGACCCAAGCGGGCCGAAGTGGATTCGGCCAGCTATACGTCGAACTATGGGAAGTTCATCATTGAGCCCCTGGAAAAGGGGTTTGGGGTCACCATCGGCCATGCCCTGCGCCGGGTGCTCCTGTCCTCGTTGCAGGGATGCGCCGCCGTGGCCGTGAAAATCGAGGGTGTCTCTCACGAGTTCGAAGCCATCAGCGGCGTTCAGGAAGACGTCGTGCAGATCATCCTCAATCTAAAGGCCCTCCAGCTCAAGCAGTTGGAAGAAGGTGTTCATGAGCTGGAGCTGGTAGGCGCCGGTCCCGCACGTCTCACGGCGAGAGACATCGTGACGGGGGGCCGCGTGGAGGTGATGAACCCGGATCAGGTCATCGCCAACCTCGACGAGGGCGGCCAGCTCGAGATGCGGATCTTCGTGGCGACAAGCCATGGTTACGTGACGGCGGAGGAAAACCAATCCGAGGATCTGCCCGTCGATGTCATCTATCTGGACTCGGTGCACACGCCGATAAGGAAGATAAATTACGAGATACAAAACGCCCGGGTGGGCCAGAAGACCGACTACGACCGCTTGATCTTCGAGGTATACACCAATGGCGCTTTCGACCCCACCGACGCCCTGGCCTACGCGTCGAAGATCCTCAAACAGTACTTGAGCATCTTCATCAACTTCGAAGAGGAGGATTTTGTCGACGAAACGCTGCCGGAGCCGGATCTGGGCCCCCTCAATGACAATCTGTACCGTCCGGTAAGCGAGCTGGAGCTTTCCGTGCGCTCGATCAACTGCCTGCAGAACGCGAAGATCGAAACCATCGGCGAGCTGGTGCAGAAGACCGAAGCGGAGATGCTCAAGACCAAGAATTTCGGCCGCAAATCTCTGAACGAGATCAAGCACATCCTTTCAATGATGGGGCTGAGTCTGGGAATGAAGCTGGAGGGGTTCGACCCCAAGCAAAAGCCGATACCCGAGCAGGCGGCCGGCGAACTGATGTAGCAACCGGGTAATACGCGTCAACAATTGGCGCGGGGGACGAATTCCAAGCAATCGCAGCAGGGTCCGCGCATCGTAATCGTTCATGCGAAGCGCGATCACCAGGAACCGGGAAGCATGCGACACCTTAACGCTGGAAGGGGGCTCGGCGTTAAACCGGCCCACCGCCGGGCCATGATGCGCAACATGGTCACCTCGCTCGTAGAGCACGAGCAGATCAAGACCACCGTGGCGCGAGCCAAGGAAGTGCGCAAGCCGCTGGATCGAATGATCACCCTGGGCAAGCGCGGTGACTTGAGCGCACGACGGCAGGCCTTGCGCTTCGTGAAGAGCAAGGAGTCCATGGCCAAGCTGTTCGGAGCGCTGGCCGAGCGCTATGCGGAGCGGGCGGGCGGCTACACGCGCATCCTGCGCTTGGGGCCGCGCCGGGGGGATGGCGCCGACATGGCCCTCATTATGTTGGTCGGCAATCCCGACGACCCCTTCGCGGAGACCAAGAAGCCCAGGCGCCGTGATGGCGGGCGCAAGCAATCCAAGCCGGTGCTGGACGAGGTGGCTGACGAGGTGCGCGCCGGGGACGAGACCAAAGCTCCGGCCGCCACGGACGCTGAGCCCGAAGCGACCGCTGCCGCCCCGCCGGCCGAAACCGGCGCGGACTCCGCCGAGGAGGAGAAGAAAGAAGCCCAAGCCAAGGAATATATCCGAAAGCACGCCAGAGATGAAATAGAATCTCTCGAACAGAAACGTAAAGACGCTGAAACCACACGAGTAAAAGAACTTAGCGACGAGCTTGAAGAAGTGCTCGAAAGCAATGAGGATCTAACTGAAAAGAAAGTTCTCGACTTTATCGAGAGCTATGCAGAAGAAGGAGTTGCAATATCGCCTAAACAGGCAGCAGCTATTCTTAAAAAGGTTAAGCCTACAAAGGAGAAACCTGACCTTCCGCACTCAATCAGAGGTGGAGGTGAAATCACAAAAACCAAGGAACAGACGGAAGAGTACGAAAAGATGTCCTTCGAACAGAAGCTAGAGCACAACAGACGAGCCGCTATAGAATCACTCAAAAATATTAA
>JACZVE010000278.1 GCA_022572825.1 SAR324 cluster bacterium | reverse complement strand
TGGCTTCGAGGTAATTCAGGTTGTTCTGCCCGATCCTGAGCCAGGAAGGTTCGGCACCTGTTCTGCACATCCGCTGACCTTTTCCGTGACGGGATTTCAACGGTGTGAATCGGCGTTCATCTGCGGTTACGCCCTAAGTCGGCGCCTGTGGCGGCACGCCGTGACGGCTCGAGGGGCTTCACGGGCTCCAGCGGGCCAGCAGCGTCCGATGGGCGGAAAGCCCCTGTTCCAGTTGGCGCAATCGCTCGACGGAACCGGTGGTGCCGAAGAACCCGTCCCCCATATCGAAGCAGGATACCCGCCCGCCGCGGGCAATGGCGTCCAGCAGCGCATCGATCAGGTCGAACGCTCCGCCGGCCGGCAGCAGCGCGCGCAAGTTGGGAGCGAGCAGGGAGATCCCGTTGAAGGCCAGCGCGCTCACGGGTTTCCGCGGCGCTGTCACCCGGCGCTGTGTTCCCCGGCGCCGCGAGTCGATGCCGCACAAGGCGCCCTCCGCGTCGATCAGCAGCCGCGAGTCGCTCGTCCGCTCCTGAACCACCAGGGTCGCCAGGGACGCGCTCGCCTGCTGGGCGCGCAGGAGCGCCGCCGGCTCCAGCTCGGCCAGGATGTCGCCGTTCCAGACCAGCAGCGGCTCATCGCCCCAGAACTGCGCCGCGTTCACCAGCGCCCCGCCGGTGCCCAGCAGGGCCGGCTCGTGGAACAGCCGCGCTGGCGGCAACCCGGCCTCCGCCGCGTCGCGCAGGTGGGCGCGCACCGCGTGCGCTTTGTGGTGGGTGTTGATGGCCAGCGGGCTCACCCCGCAGCGCCCCAGAAAGGCCCGCAGCCGGTCCAGCATGGGCACCCCCAGCACCGGCACGAGAATTTTGGGCACGTCTTCGGTGAGGGGGCGCAGGCGGGTGCCCCGGCCCGCCGCCAGGATCATCGCTTTCACCGCATCCCTGCTATCCCTCGCGCTCGATATCCAGGTGCCGCAGCACGACGCGGATGCCCGCGGCACGGAGGGTTTTCGCCAGCACTTCGGCAAGATACACCGATCGGTGCCGCCCGCCGGTGCAGCCGAAGGCGACCATCAGCCGCTCGCGCCGCAACTCCCGGTAGGTGCGCGCCGATCGCAGCACCAGCGCACCGGCATGCTCCGCGAAGGCGCTCACCTGCGGATGGGCCTGCATGAAGGCGGCGATGGGCGGGGCGGTTCCCCGGTGGGGCCGCAAGGTATCGTCCCAGTACGGATTGGGCAGGGCGCGGCAGTCGAACACGAATCCGCCACCGTGCCCGCTCTCATCGGTCGGGATGCCGCTTTGCTGGTAACCGAAACTGTACAGGAATACGGTGAGTTCCGGCCCGTCCTGTTTCATCTGTCTGGCTTGAATCCGGATTTCCTCTCAACCCGCCAGGGCGCGCTCACCCTGACAGGAGTTCGGCGATCACTGTGTGCCTCTCGGCACTCCAGTGCCGATGCCATCAGGATACGAGCCGCTCCTTGGGCCGGGGCGGCGCACTGCCGATCAGCTTGGCACTGTCGATGAAGCGGATTTTGTATCCCGGCCGGCCCTTGTGCTTGTCCTTGATGGAGAATTCCCGCGAATGACTGAAACTGATCTTGTCCAGATAGGCCGTCACGTCCGGCGTTCCCGGTGGAAACAGCGCGTTGAACGTCTCCCAGGCACCGCCGGATACGACGACATAATTGCTGTCGTTTCGGTAGAAGCGTCTGGCCTTGGACTGCACGGAGCCGGCCAGCAGGCGCGCGCAGACGTTGAGGCCATCGCCCACGAAGTTCTTCGTCCCCAGGAACCTGATAGGGATAATCGACCCGTGATGGACGCTGGTGCGCACGCCGCTGAACAGATTATTCAGCAAGCGGTTGTTCAATAACAGGAAATTGCGCAGGAAGAGCGCCAGCAGAGGCCCGTAGCCGGCAATGCGGGAATTGAGAATGAAGTAACTGCCGTCGCCCGTGGGAATGGCCCCCTCGATCACCTTTTCGCCCCGCAGGACGGAGCCCACCTCCAGCAGGTTGGTGATCGTGCGGATGATCTTATTCAGATAGAAAAGACACTGATACTGTCTTTCGTTCGAGAGCAGCGAGAATTTTATAATATCCAGCAGAATGATGTCAGTTTGGTATTCGCGGCCGGCGATTCCCTCCAGATCGGTGGCACGGGGGAACTTCATGTCAGATTTCTTCCCTGTGGATGTGGGCGCCCAAGGCGCACAGGCGCTGATCGATGGCCTCGTATCCCCGATCGATCTGGTGAATGTTATGGATCTCGCTCGTTCCCTGTGCACACAGCGCCGCGATTAACAGCGCCATTCCGGCCCGGATATCCGGTGTGGTGATATACGACGCGGTGAGCCGCGCGGGCCCCACGACGATGGCGCGGTGCAGATCGCACAGCACGACCCGTGCGCCCATGCGGATCAATCCGTCGATCCAGAACAGCCGATTTTCGAACATTTTCTCGAATACCAATACTGTGCCCCGGCATTGCGTCGCCACGACGGTCGCAATGCTGGTCAGGTCGGAGGGAAAGGCGGGCCAGGGCCCGTCGTCGATCTTCGGAATCGCATCCCCCAGTTCGGGCTGCACGACCAACTCCTGGTCGGCGGGAATTCTCAGGTGGCCGTTTTCCGCCACGGTTTGCACGCCCAGGCGCCGAAAAACCAAGCGGATCATGTGCAGGTGTTCCAGTCCCGCATCCCGGATCAACAGCTCGCCCCGCGTGACGGCCGCCAATCCTATAAACGAGCCCACCTCGGTATGGTCCGCCTGCACGTGGTGTTCGCAGCCCGAAAGGCGCTCCACCCCTTCGATGATGACCCGGTTGGTGCCCGCCCCGTCGATGTGCGCACCCATCGCCGTGAGCATCCTGCACAACCCCTGCACGTGCGGCTCGCAGGCCGCGTTTTCGATAACGGTCGTTCCCTTGGCACAGACCGCGGCCATGATGGCGTTTTCCGTCGCCGTGACCGAGGCTTCGTCCAGAAACAGGCGTGCACCCCGAAAACGGCCGCCCGGTAGCGAAAACCGCAATGTGCGCCCGGCATGCTCATCGATGCGGGCACCCAACTGTTCCAACACCAGCAGATGGGTGTCCAGCCGTCGCAGGCCGATTCGGTCGCCCCCGGGAGTGGGCAGCGATACGGAGCCGACCCGCATCAATAGCGGGCTGGCCAGCAGAACGGAACCTCGGATGCGCTGCGCGATCTGGGCGTCGGGGCGCTCGCGGTCCACCGTTTTGGCCTGCAACCGCAACGTGTGCGCCTCCAACCGCTGGCAGGAGACCCCCAGACCTTCCAGCAGCAACACCATGTCGCGGATGTCGTTGATGTCCGGCACGTTGTGGACGGTCACCGGCTGCTCGGTGAGCAGTACGGCCGCCAACACGGGCAGGGCCTCGTTCTTGTTACCCGTGGGGGTGATCTCCCCGTGCAGCGGGTAGCCTCCTTTCACCATGAACCGTTCCAAGGCGGATTCCTTTCCCGATGATCGGTCGCGCCCGACAGGGGATAACATGGGCGTTCCGTCCCGCTGGCCAAACCTATTGCCACTGCCTTTTACAATCTCGTTACACAGGAGGCGCCACGAGTCATTACAAATGGTGTAGTGGAGTAACCGCAGATGAACGCAGACGAGCGCCGGCGGTCATGAGGTGATCTTCTGACTTCCGTCGGCTCCCCGCTCCATGAGATTGAGAGGGGCGGCGGGGGTGACGACTCGTAAAGATATGCTCGGGCACATAAGTTCGGCTGAGCGAAGGGAATAGGCACCTATTCTCTTCGGTGTTTATCTGTATCCATCTGCGGTTAGATCCAACAGCGCAGTGCGAGAAGACACCCCCGGACTTGCCACCGGCGGAGGGCTTATGCGGCCTTACGAGGCTTTGCGGTGGCTCGTCGTCCGGGCCTTGAGGTGCGCGGCCAGCAGCGTGATGGCGGCCGGCGTGATGCCGCTGATGCGGCTCGCCTGCCCGAGATTGGCGGGGCGGTATTTTCCCAGCTTTTGCACCACTTCGCGCGATAGTCCGGAAATTCCCGTGTAGACCATCTCGTCCGGCAGCCGGATGGATTCCAGCCTGTCGAATACGGCCAGTTGCGCGGATTGCCGCTCGATGTACCCCTCGTACTTGACCGCGATCTGCACCTGCTCGCGCACCGCTTCTGGATAGCTGCCCAGCTCGAGCCGGCCCGCCAGGAAGCTGAGCGCCTCCAGACCGTCCAGTGCCATCTGCGGGCGCCGCACCAGGTCCGCGGCGCTGGCTGCGGATTTCAGGGGCGGCTGGCCGTGGGCTTCCAGCTCGGCGTTGACCGCCGGCGTCGGCGTGATGCGGATGCCGGTGAGGGCAGCTTCCAGGGCGTGTATCTGGCGCTGCTTGTCCCGCACGCGGCGGTAGTATTTCTCGGGCAGCAGCCCTGCGCGGTAGCCTTTCTCGCTGAGGCGCAGGTCCGCGTTGTCCTCGCGCAGCACGATGCGGTACTCGCAGCGGGAGGAAAACATGCGGTAGGGCTCGTCGGTGCCCTTGGTGATCAGGTCGTCGATCAACACGCCGATGGTGGCCTCGTCCCGGCGCAGCACCAGCGGCGGCGCTCCCTGCACCTGCAGGGCGGCGTTGATTCCGGCGATGATGCCCTGGGCGGCTGCCTCCTCGTAGCCGGTGGTGCCGTTGATCTGGCCGGCCATGAACAAATTGGGCACCTCTTTCAGCGCCAGGGTGGGATGAAGCTGCCTGGGCAACACGTAATCGTATTCCACCGCATAGCCCGGACGCACGATTTCCACCGCCTCCAACCCCGGGATGGTGCGCAGGTAGGCCAGCTGTACGTCCGGAGGCAGGCTGGTGGACAAGCCGTTGGGATAGATCACATCCGAATCCAGCGCCGTGGGCTCGAGGAAGACCTGATGGCGGTCCTTGTCGGGGAACTTGACGACCTTGTCCTCGATCGACGGGCAATAGCGCGGGCCGACGCCCTTGATCGCCCCGCTGTACAGGGC
>JACZVE010000277.1 GCA_022572825.1 SAR324 cluster bacterium | reverse complement strand
CGGCAGGGCGCCGCCACGGCGTGAAGACGTGGGGTAGGCCGGGGCCGGGAAGTGATCGATGGGTGCGCTAAGCCCTACCGCGCAGGTGCAGGAGTTGCTGCGCCGCGGTGTGATGCAATACGGCGGTCAGCAGCGGCTGTTGCTGCAGTACGGTGAGTTGTTGCTTCGCCACGGGCCTGCCAAGCTGTTCATGGAGCTGGGGCAGGAGGCCCTGATCGAGTTCATTGCGCGGCGCCACGCGTTCGTCCATCGGCGCGATCCCTCCCCTTTCTCCCTCCGGCTCAGTGGCGGGCCTTCCGAGCCCAAGGAAAGGCCATTGCCATACGCGGTAGTGGAGATTCTGGTCGATGACCGTCCTTTTCTGATCGACAGTATCCAGAACTTCCTCGTCGCGAGAAATACGCCCATCCTGGCGATATTGCACCCGATTCTGAACGTGAAGCGGGACACGGCGGGCCGCATGACAGCCGTGGCCGACTTCGACCCCAAGGGCGCCAACGAGGCACACATCTTCTTCCTGGTCGCGCCGGTGCCCTCCGGCTTGCGTTCCTCGTTGCTCGATGAGCTGCGCGCCATCCTGCACGATGTCATTCGCTGCGTGGATGATTACCCGCGGGTCGAGGAGCAACTGGAGCGCATTCATCTCGAAGCCCGCGAATTCAAGGGAGGCCGGGCGGTGAGCCGCCTGCTTCAGTGGTTCAGGGACGGCAACTTCGTGTTCATGGGCCATCTTCCCTACCGTGCCGGTGCCGAGGGCCTGACGCCCTTGATCGAACGGGGTCTGGGCCTGTTTCATCCCTCGCTGCGTCTCGAAGCCCACGACGATGCGCTGATCGCCGATGCCACCGGCTATCTGAACAAGGCGGCCGCTGCGGAACCGTTCTACGTTGTGGAGGAGACGAGCATTCTCTCCCGGATGCACCACCGATCTCACTTGTCCATGCTGCTCTTTTCAGCACAGCCTGGCGAGGCTCGCAGTGAAGCGTCCGTGGTGGCGGGCATCTTCACGGACCATTCCGTGCGCGTGGACGCCATGAATATTCCGGTGGTACAGGCCAAATTAGGGGCCGTCGTGCGCCGCTACGGTATCGCGCCTGGAAGCTACAAGCACAAGGAGGTGCTGGACTTTCTCAACGGCTTGCCGCGCTTCGAGTTGTTCCGGCTCTCCCAAGCGATGTTGGAGCAGATGCTCGGCTTCTTTCTGGCGGTGGTGGATCAACCCCGTACGGAAGTCGCGCTGCTGCCGGATGCAAAACTGGACGCCGTCCGCGTTCTGTTCTCCGTGCCGGGCCGGGAAATCGCCCAGGAAAAGGTGCAGCACATCCGCGGGCGGGTGGAGGGCCTGTTCCATCACAGTGCACAAAACGCGTTCTGCGTGGGGGTGAGCACATTCTGCGTTGTCGGCTTCGTCTTCCACCGCTCCCCCTCCGAAGTGGCGAGTCTCCCCGACGCCGCCCTGGTGGAGGAAGCCGTCCGCGAAGCGCTGCTCAGCCGCGAAGACCGGCTGGTTCGGCACTGGCTGGCGGCCCGCGGTTCCGGGTTGGAGGAGTCGCTGGCGCGTACGCTGATGGAAGGATTGCCCGAGGAGTATAAGGTTTGCCACGGCGACCTGGAGATCATGACCGATCTTTCCCGCCTGGAGCAACTGACCAAGACCGACCAACCTCAATTCCTGATGTGCAGGGCAGAACGCGACCGGGGAATCAAGCTGGTGCTCTACGGCTGGGAGAAGCTATCGCTGAGCCGGCTGATGCCCATCTTCTCCAATCTGCGCTTGCTCGTGGAGGAAGAGGAAACTTTCGAGGTGCGGATCCTCGAACGGTCCGCCTATCTTCACACCTTTCTGCTGCACGCCAGCGAGGGATTGGCCATCCGGCCGGAAACTCACGAACAGCTGCTCAGGAATCTCATCTTCAACATCCTCAGCCACCGCGCCGAGAACGACCCCCTCAATGCGCTTCTGTTCGCCAGCGGATTCGATTGGCGGCAGATCGCCCTCATGCAGCTTTACCGCAACTACCTGGTGCAGGTGGGGACGGTCTATACCAAGCGCACCATCAACGAGACGCTTATTCGCCGCTCGCGCGCCACGGGTGCACTGTTTCGGATGTTCGACGCGCGCTTTCGCCCCGACCGCCAGGCGCGGGACGCCGCACGCAAGGAAGCGGAGGCCGGGAATCGCGAAGCCGACCGGGAAATCGAAACCCTGACGGAAGACCGCATCTTCAAGGGGCTGCGCAATCTGATCGAAGCGACGGTGCGCACCAACTTCTACCAGAACGCGGAGGACCCGGTCATCGCGGTCAAGCTGCACAGTGCCAGCATCGAACAGCTTCCGAGTCCAAGGCCGCTGTACGAGATATACGTCAGCAGCCCGCTGATGGAAGGCATCCACCTGCGCGGGGACAAGATCGCCCGCGGCGGCATCCGCTACTCGGATCGGCCGGACGATTTCCGCACAGAGGTGTTGGGCCTGATGGCAACCCAGACAAAGAAAAACGCCCTCATCGTGCCCCTGGGCTCCAAGGGCGGGTTCGTCGTGAAAGATCTGGCGCCTTACGGCGGCAATGCGCGCACGGCCGGCGACGCCTGTTACCACTCCTTCATCGGCGCATTGCTCTCCATCACCGACAATCTCGTTCAAGGACGCACCGTGCCGCCCGCAAACGTGGTACGCCACGATGCCGACGACCCCTACTTGGTCGTGGCGGCGGACAAAGGCACGGCTCACTTGTCCGACACCGCCAACCAAATTTCCGCGGAACGCGAATTCTGGCTGGGTGACGCGTTCGCCTCCGGCGGATCCCACGGCTACGACCACAAGGCCGTCGCTATCACCGCCCGCGGGGCGTGGGAATCGGTCAAGCGGCTGTTCTGGGAGCGCGGCTTGGATATTGAACGGGAGCCGGTGACCGTCGTCGGCATCGGCGATATGAGCGGGGACGTATTCGGCAATGGTGTGCTGCTCAGCCCAATGCTCAAGCTGGTGGCCGCCTTCGATCATCGTCACATCTTTATTGACCCGCACCCCGACCCGCAGACCGCCTATTCCGAACGCGCGCGGCTGTTCAAGCTCCCGCGTAGCGCCTGGAGCGACTACAACGCGGATCTGATCAGCGAGGGCGGCGGCGTGTACCCCCGTGGCGCCAAGGCCATCCCGCTCAGCCCGCCCCTGCAGGCCATGCTGGCTACGGACGAGTCCAGCCTGAGCGGCGAGGAGATGATTCGCGCGCTGCTGGGCATGAAGGTGGATCTGCTCTGGAATGGCGGCATCGGCACCTACGTCAAATCCGCGGCGGAAACCCACGCGGCGGTGGGGGACCCCAATAACGACTCCGTCCGGATCGACGCCGCCCAGCTCGGAGCCAAGGTCGTGGGAGAGGGGGGCAACCTGGGGCTGACGCAGCTCGCGCGCATCGACTATGACCTGGCCGGCGGGGGCATCCACACCGACGCCATCGACAATGCCGCCGGCGTGAATATGTCCGATCATGAAGTCAATCTGAAGATCCTCCTCTCCCCCTTGATGAACGACGGCCAATTACCCGACCGCGCGGCCCGCAATGCCCTGCTGGAGGAGCTCGAGCCTGCCGTCACGGCGGCGGTGCTGCGCGCCAACTTTCGCCAGGTGCTGGTTATCACCATGGACCGCCTGCGATCGCTGCAGGATATGGGGCTCTTCGTGCGGCTGGTGGAGCTGCTGGCCACCGAGGGCGGCCTGGACCGCCGCACGGAGGCCATCCCCAATACCCAGCGCCTGCAAGGGTGGCACAGCGAGGGGCAGAGCATTCCCCGACCTATCCTGGCCGTGTTGCTCGCCTACACCAAGATGACGCTGTATAGGCGCATAGTGGAATCACCGCTCGTCGCCAGTCCGGACCTGGAGCGGTTTTTTCTGGACTATTTCCCCCGCACGCTCTCGCAGCGGTTTGATCTGGCGGGGACCTATCACCCGCTCAAGGGGGAGATCATAGCCACGGCCATCACGAACCGGGTGATCGATCAGGCGGGTATGACTTTCGTGCCCGAGACGGCTTCCTTCTCCGGCAAATCCTGGCATGACGTCGTGGAGGTCTACCTGCTTGCCGACGCGGTGGTGAATGGCCCCGAGTATCGCGAGCAGATCTATGGGCTGGCTACCCAACTCCCGGCCGACGTGCAGCACCGGCTGCTGATGGAGCTGGAGGTGCTGTTGGCCGCGTTTGTGCGCTGGCTGCTCCTCCATAAACGCCCGGAGCACTCCGCACTCGCGCGCCAGACCGCGCTACGGGAGGAATTCGAGGCGTTCTCCGATGCTTTGCCCTCCCTGCTGAGCAAGGAGCAGCGCAAAATCGTGGCCGGGGCAACGGAGAGATCGACCAGGATGGGCCTGCCGTCCGCAGCGGCCCGCTTTGCAGCGCAGGTGCCCTTCCTCGGGGGGTTCGCCCGGGCTTCCGGGCTGGCGTCGGAAGGGGGGATATCCTTTTCGCAGGCCTTCCAACTGTCCAACAGCGTCGATACGCTTTTTCGCTTCACGGAGCTGGAGGCGGCGCTGACTTCCATTCCCTTCAACGACCGTATGCACAAGCGCTTCGCAGACGGACTGCTGCGCTCCCTGGAGCGCCATCGTCACGCCAAGGCGCTCGCCGTTCTCGACGTACGGCAGAAGGCCGCGCCGCCGGAGAAATGGGTGGAGGCCTACCTGGGCCGTCACGCCGGCGTCTGGTCGCAGTACGAGGTCACGCTGCGCCAGGTGTTGGACAACGAGCGCCCGGACGCCGTGGCGCTGGCCGTGGCGATCGGGCAGTTGGAGGCGTTGTAATACAGATTGGCAGTCAGGATAACGATGAACGAGAGCTTTTCGTGTGAACCTCATCCCCCTGAAACGCTGCCCGCATTTCTGCCCCCTTCTCGGCTGGGCGGGGAAGGGGGGCTTACACCGCTGATGTGCCGATCGGAACCCGGATCCGCGAATCAAAGCTCGCCTCCCTGCCTGGCGCGGAGGGGATGGGGGTGGAGT
>JACZVE010000276.1 GCA_022572825.1 SAR324 cluster bacterium | reverse complement strand
CGCTATTCCGATGGATGGCTTCCATCGGGGCCGACGAGGCCGAATTCCGTCGACAGGTCTACATGGGTGCCGTGATCCGCTGCTTTCCCGGCAAACTACCGGGCGGGCGGGGCGACCGCAAGCCTTCCCCCGCGGAAGTGGCCAATTGCAGGGAACATTACCAGGCCGAGCTGAAGATTCTGCGCCCACATCTGGTGCTGCTGGTGGGCAAGTTGGCCATCGAGCAGTTCATTGCTCACCGGCGCCTTGACGAGGTCGTGGGACGCTCCTTTGCGCTGGCGCATGATGGCCATGGATTCACCGCGATTCCCTTGCCTCACCCTTCCGGCCTCAGCCGCTGGGTGCAGACCGCCTCCGGCAAGGCCCTGCTGGGCAAGGCGCTGGCGCTCATTGCCGCCCATCGCACCTGGCAGCAGTGCTTTCCCGCTGCACGGAACCGCCAGGATGGCTCGACGGTTCGCACCCCATCCCAGGCCGCGGAGAAGGTATCGATCATTGACGATGATCGTTGCAAACGGTAGAGCCATAAGCTGTGCGAATGGCTGGTGGTGTGGGAATGGTGGCGTGTGTACGCAGGGTGGCATCCGTTTTCATCGACTTGCTTTCGAGGGCAGGGTTTCGCCAGGACGCGGACTGGCTATCCGCAATGGTCCTGCCGCGATCGTTCCGGACAAGGAATTTCGTGCGGCCAACAGGAGCATACAACCGGAAGCGGGTGCCGAGATAACCCCCTTACCATCAGACCGTCCTCGTTATGCCCTCCATGCGCAGACCGACCCCTTCGCTGATCGCGGCTTTGCCGCTCCTGGTGGCGCTGTTGGTCACACCTGCGCTGCTGGCCGCCGCGGAGGTGACTTACCTGGTGCGCCCCGTCGAGATCAAGCGCGAGGGGTCCGATCAGTGGGAGGTGCTCAACCTGGGGGACGAGGTGCGCGCGGGCGACACCATCCGCACGGGCTTCGGCGCGCGCGTGGAGGTGACCATCAGCAAAAAGCGCGTATTTCGCATCGGCCAAGTCACCGAGATCGAACTGCCAGAGCTGCGCGACGATGAGAAATCGGGCATCCGCGCCAAGTTCAATTTGTTGCTGGGCCGGTTTTGGGCCGGATTGATCCGCCCCATTCGAGACCTGGAGCGCGAGCGCTTCGAGGTCGCTACGGCCACCGCGGTCGTTGGCGTGAAGGGCACCCAGTTCGGGGTGGATTACGACAAGGTGACGAAGGAATCCCAGGTGCTGGTGATCGACGGGCAGGTGGCCGTGGCGCCGCCGCCGGAAGAGGTGCGCGCGCCGGTCGAAATCGCCGGTCCGCGCGAGGTCGCTCCACCGCAGGAAATCTCCCGCGCCGAGTGGCTGGTGCTGGTCTCGCGGGATCAGAAGGTCATCATCAGACCGGACGAGGTGCCGCAGGTGGAACCCCTGACCGACGAGGACAAGGCGGATCCGTGGGTGGTATTCAACTTGGAGCGGGACCAGATCCTGGCACAGGCTCCATAGCGTGCCAGCCGGATCCCGCTGCCTGATGCAGCCCGGCTTGCCCGCGATGCCCCGATGACCCGGGCACACGGCGGGTATCGCGCCCTTCGCACCGCACAGTCCGTTCATGATCACGGGAGCCGTGGCCGCTGTGGGTATGGCTGATCCCGCGGGAGCGTTGGCCGGTACGTCCGCTGTCGGAGCTGAAATGCGGCTGGGCTGGAACGTGGCTCGATCCCTTGCGCGGGCGAGCCGCGCAGGAGGATGAGAGGGGTCTATTGAGTGAGCGAACCATACCCGGCAGCGGGCATACCAAACGGGGCTACCCCGGAGTATCATTGGTGCGGGGGACGGAAGACCGCATCCTTGAGAGGACAGGCGGGCGGCAGGTCAGACGATGCCCCCTTTCCACTCCTTGACCTGCTCGATGAGACCCCGGTCCCCCTCCCGAAACTGAATCCCCACGCGCACCGTGCCGTCGTCGAGGCTCACCCATCGCACGTGACCACTCGCCAGCAGCCGTCCCTCGAAGATTTCCACCTCCACCGGGCTGTCGATATCGATGGTGATGGGAATCTCGGCACCCAAACCGCCGTTGCAATAGTCTTTCATAATCCCGGTGAAAACCTCGGGATAGCGAAAGCGAATCTCTACATCGACGGGAATGCGCTCATCTTTCCTGACGTTTTCCATTCGGCCCCTCAGGTCTCTATCCCTACACGTAGCGCCTCTGGCAGAAAAACAGAATTTTGACAGGTATTCAACAGAAAAATCGCATCGTGTGTGCCGGAAACCAATCGAGCATGAAAGCCGCATGGGGGAGGCTGGCCGCGGCCCGCCCGCCAGGCGGACCCCGACCGCCCGGCGGGCACTCGGTGAGGGTGAGTAGAACAGTCTGCGTGGGTAACTGACATGACAGTTGGTAACACGCTAAAACTCCTGTAAAAACTTGAAGCGACATGCCGCGCTTCGTTTGGTATGAGGATTTTGAGAGAAATCTAATTCCAACAACCAGCCAGGAGCACCGCACGCCATGAAAAGGATCGCACCTTGCGCCGAGAAAGCTCAAGGGATTGTTGATGTGCGTTCGGGCACCGATGAGCAGGTGGGTGGAGGCGAACTGTTGAGCCGAAGGGTTCGGCTTTCCAGCGAGCGGGTCATTCAACAGCCGTTGGAAGAAGATCAGGCCGCGTTTCTGGGAAGAAGCCGGCATTACCCGCGAACGCGCAAAGGTAGCTCCCCCTCTCCTTTTCAAAGGAGAGGGGGCCGGGGGGTGAGGTTTTTCCTAATAAAAACAGCCGCAAGTTGCGATTGCCTGCATCCGTTAACAGAGGGATATTATAATCGATTTTTAGTTTCACAACCCTTGCAGCGTTTATTCTAAAGCTGTGGTGCGACAGAGTCCGATGACGGATAAGACGCAGAAAAAATCCCTGACGATATTGGGATCCACCGGATCGATCGGGCGCAACACGCTGGACGTGGTGGCCCGCTTTCCGGACCGCTACCAGGTTCACGCGCTGGCCGCCCACTCCAACGTCGAGCTGCTCGCCCGGCAGGTGGAAGCCTTTCGCCCCGCCGTGGCGGCCGTGTACGACCCCGAGGCCGCGCAACGCCTGCGCGAGCGCAAACCCCGCGGGGGGCGCACCGCCATCCTGACCGGCATGGAAGGGCTGGTGGAAGCGGCCACCGCGCCCGAGGTACACCACGTGGTGGCGGGCATTGTGGGCGCCGTGGGGTTGCAGCCGGCCTATGCGGCCGTCGCGGCCGGCAAGGAAGTCTCCATCGCCAACAAGGAGGTGATGGTGTTGGCCGGCGAGCTGATGGTCAACCGAGCGCGGGAATCAGGCGCCCGCCTACTGCCCATGGACAGCGAGCACAACGCCGTTTTCCAATGCCTGAACGGCGCCGCCCCGGAGCAGGTGCGCCGGATCGTGCTCACCGCCTCGGGCGGGCCATTCCGCGATCTTCCCCTGCGGCGTTTCCCCGCCATTACCAAGGAGCAGGCCCTCAAGCATCCAAACTGGTCGATGGGGCCCAAGATCACGATCGACTCGGCCACCATGCTCAACAAGGGGCTGGAGGTCATCGAGGCGCGCTGGTTGTTCGGTCTGCCGCCCGAGCGCATCGGCGTGCTGATGCACCGCCAGAGCATCGTCCACTCGCTGGTGGAATTCGTGGACGGCTCCGTCATCGCGCAGCTGGGTCTGCCGGACATGCGCACGCCGATCGCCTGCTGCTTGGCGCATCCGCAACGCTTGCCGCTGGAGCTGCCCCGCCTCGACCTGGCTGAGATCGGCAAGCTCGAATTCGAGGAGATCTCCCAAGACCGTTATCCGGGATTCTTCCTGGCGCTGGAGGCGCTGCGCTTGGGCGGGGGAATGCCCGCGGCCCTCAACGGAGCCAACGAGGCGGTGGTGGCGGCCTACCTGGACGACGCGTTTCCTTTCACGGAAATTGCCGCTATCCTGAAACGAGTGATGGATCAACTGGCCGCCGTACCGCTCGCGGAAGGCGCGCCCCCGTTTCTGCGGCATGTCGCCACTGTTGACGACGCCGTTCGCGCCGATCAGTTCGGGCGCGGGCTCGCCGCGGCACTGATCGAGCAGGCAAGAGGGACACCGTGCTGACCATCGTCGTTTCGGTGCTTTCCGGCATTCTCGTGCTGGGAGTTCTCATCCTCATTCACGAGCTGGGCCACTATCTGGCGGCTCGGCACGTGGGCGTACGGGTCGAGCGCTTCTCCATCGGCTTCCCCCCCAAGGCCATCGGCAAGCGCATCGGCGAGACCGAGTACGTGCTCTCCTGGACGCCCATCGGCGGATACGTGAAGCTGTACGGCCAGAACATCGACGACGAGAACCCCAGCGACCCCCGCAATTACGCGGCAAAATCCAAGCTCCAGCGCGCGTACATCCTGCTGGCGGGGCCGGCGATGAACCTGCTGGGCGCGGTGCTGCTGATGACCCTGGTCTACATGCTTGGCGTCGAGACCCCCAGCTTTCGCCTCAGCCAGCCCCACATCGCCCAGGTGGCGGAGGACTCCCCCGCGCAGCGGGCCGGATTTCAGCCCGGAGACCAGATCGTGCGCCTGGGCGAAACGGAGATCACGAGCTGGAACGACCTGGACGACGCGATCGAGCAGGCCGTGATTCATGGCCAGGTGTTGCGGTTTACCGTCCAGCGGCAGGGCAGAGAGCACGCACTCGCAGTCGGGCACCTCCCTTTCGCCTCCGGGAAGGACTTCGGCTGGCGCCCGGTGATTCCCGCCGTCGTGGGCGGCTTCGGCGATGACTCGCCCGCGCGGGCGGCCGGCATGGAGGTGGGAGACCGCATCGTGGCCATCGACGGCAAGCCGGTCCAGTCCTTTGGCGAGGTCCGGAGCGCAATCCAGCAGGCGCAGGGGCAGCCCGAGGCCTTCCCGGCACAGGGGCAACCCCTGGCCTTCCGGGTGGAACGGGAGGGCACCGAGCTCACCTTCACGGTGACGCCGCGCTTCGACGAGCCACGGGAGCGCTGGATGATCGGCATCGCCACCGG
>JACZVE010000275.1 GCA_022572825.1 SAR324 cluster bacterium | reverse complement strand
AGCAGGTGTAGCGGGCATGCCTGACGACGTTCGCTCCGATCTTGATCAACTTGGTCTGCACCGCTCGTTCGCCAATTGGCGAAAATATTCCCGAATTGGAAAGTGTCTCGATATGAAAGACAGGCCACGGGCCGGGCCATATCCAGCTATAGGGCGGGCCGGGAAAGTGGCCCAGATTCACAATACGGGTTGTTTTTGGCGAGTATGACTGGATCACGCGGTCAGGCGTGTTTATATGAAATCAAGTTCGTATAAGTGCGGCAGGAAAAATAGAACCTTCCCACGGCCCGCGCGTTAAAGAAGTGTCTGTCTCCACACACAGACCCGATGCCTCCGGGGCCTGGTTTTCCCTCCTTTTTTACCCGGAACCGGGGGCATCCTCTTTTTAGTACGGTGTCGGGGTCATTCCTCCTGCAACCGCAGCAGGGGGTTGTTATGGGCTGGAAACGAGGCGCGCTGGGCCATACCCAGATATAGGTCGGGCCTGCAAAGTCCCTCAGAATGGCGCTATGCGGCAGTCCTGGGGAGAATATCGGGAAGAATCGTGATATTGGAAGATTCTCGAATTTTCCAACCATCACGGTGGGTGAAATGGCGCGGGAACAACCCGATAAGAGACCGTCGTTTGTGAATTGCGCAAACTGCCTGCGCAGATTAGGCCTGAGTGAATAGGAAGAGTCCCCGGACTCGGACACGCCAGAGGACAAAGTGGATAGACGATCACACGAGCTTCGGTTCTCCGTTTTCTGCACCTGCGGCCACTTCACGGTCTTCTCGCCTCGCCCTCCTCAAACCCCTGCCTGACATCATCAGCCGGCCCGCCGACTCGCCTTGTTCACCGCTGGCCCTTTGAAGCGCCTGGGCACGGGCTGAGGCTCAATCGGGCGCATCGCGTCCGCGTTGTTGGCCGTCCGCACGCGACGATACACACTATCGTGGATGTGAGGGTTGCCCGCTCTTTCGGGGCGGCGAAGATGGGTTGGTTTTTCCATTGTGGCCTTCCTTGGCGAACGGGGGTAAGGCAAAGAACGATATACACGACTGCATGACAAAGTGTCATATCAGTCGCCTACGCTGACCAGCTAAGTATGGGCAATTATTATCTGTGTTTAGTGCGCCACGAGGGCGCGGAGTACCAGGCTGCGGTCGCCTCCCGCAGCGCCACCTATCGTCTTGCAGAAGCTTGCAATACCTCGTTGAGCTTGGCGTCGTTGCGGTAAAAATACACCTCGCCCCTGTCGCTTCCGACGATAAGGTCCAGGTCCCCATCGCCGTCCACGTCGGCCAGGGCGGGGTGTGAGCCCGGCGGCAGCCGTAATCCTTCCAGGTAGCTTTTGTTCTCGCGCCAGCCGGAAGAACGCAGCGGGCTGGTGCCCGTTGGCGCAAGGATGCGCACGGTGCCTTTATCCGAACCCACCAGGAGGAACGGGCGTTGCTGCAGGGTGAGATCGCCGAAGGTCGGGCTGGCGCTCACGCCGACGTCCACCCCGAGAAAGCGGAGCATGACCAGATCGAACGTCAGCGGCGCCTCCCGCTTGGCCTGATACAGGCGGATCTCCCCTTTGAGATTGCCCACCAGCATTTCCAGCCGGCCGTCGTTGTCCAGATCGCTGAAGGCAGGAATGGCATTCTTGCCCGCTCTTACCGAGGCAAAGGCCTTGCCGCGATAGGTAAATTCCGGGTGGGCCGCCGAACCGGTGTTCTCCCAATACAGCACCTGGCCCTGCTCGTTGCCGACGGCCAGATCCCGATCGCCATCCCCATCGAGATCCGCAAAGAAGGGCGCGGCGTTGCGGCCGTGCTCGTAGGCGGCAAACGCCCCGTTGACCTTGCGCCATGTGGGGTGTTGCCGGTCGCCCGCGTTCTCGTACAACAAGAGCTGGCCCGCGCCGGTGCCCAACACGAGGTCCGGCCGGCCATCGTTATTATAGTCGAAGAAGGCGGGCCTCGTGTTGCGTCCGGCCCGGAGCTTTTCCAGAGAAGACGGCTCGTAGACGAACAAAGGTTCCAGGGGTAGATTCTCCGCCACCCCGGTGGCGGGCGGTGCCGGAGGAGCCGCGCCGGAATTTGCCGCGGCCACGATGCCGAGGGAGGAGCGAGTCTTTTCAGCGGTGCGCGTATCGACGGCGTTCGCCTCGCGCGGGCGGTCCGCCCTGGCGATCTGTTTGCGCCCGGCACTGCCCTCGTAGCGCCACAACAGCAAGGCTCCCGCGCCGGTGCCCAGCAACAGATCCGGGCGTCCATCGCCGGTCAGATCGGTGAACTGCGGCGCACTGTAGGCGGATGCGAGCAGGCCGGCCCAGGGAGCGCTTGACTGGTAGGCGCCTCGATCACTGACTTTGACCGCGGGGTCTCGCACGGCGGGAATGAGCGTGCCGGCCTGGTTGCCGACGACGAGGTCCGGGCTTCCCTGTGGATCCCAGGCGAAAAGCGCGGGCGAGGCGTTGTTGGGGAGCTGCAGGTCCGCGAAGCGCACCGTGCGGAGCACGAACTGTGCGCTGCCGCCATCGCCCTGGTTCTCGTAGTAGATCACGTTGCCCAGGCTATTGCCCACCAGCAGATCCAGGTCCTCATCACCGTCCACGTCGGTGACCAGGGGGCTGCTGAGCGCGCCCACATCCACCTTGCCGAGGAAGAGGCTGCGCAGGGTCCATTGCGGGTTGCTGGGGCTGCCGGTATTTTCGATCCATTCCAGCCGCCCCTCGCGGCCGCCCACGACCAGGTCCAGGTCGCCGTCCATATCCAGGTCCGCCAGCGCCGGGGCGCTGAAAGCACGCTGGCCGGTCGGCAACAGGGGCGCGGCGGGCGAGCGGAACGCGATCTTGTCCTTGCTTCCCACGTTTTCGTAGTAGAGCAACTGACCGTTGCGCGCGCCCACGATTAAATCGATGTCGCCATCGCCATCCAGGTCGCCCGCCGCGGCGCGCACCCGCGTCTGAAAGCCGCTCAGGCGGCGCACCTGCAGCAGATTTTTGTCTTCCAACCAAAGCGGAGAGCGCCGGTCATCGGGTCGGCGGGAGTAATAGGCCACCCTTTCGCTGTCTCCCGCCAGCAGCAGGTCTGCCGCGCGGTCTCCGTTCAGGTCCGCGAAGAGGGGGGCGGCGTATCCCCCTGCATCGAGAAAGTGGAAGCGTGCCTGCGCCAGCTCCCATTGGCCCGAGCGGGCGTCGCCTATGTTTCGCAAATAAGCGATCGTGCCGTCGCTCTTGCCGACCAGCAGATCCAGGTCGCCGTCCCCGTCCCAATCGTGCCACTCGGGTACGGCATTGTCCTCGGGGTCCAGCCGGCCCAGCATTTTCAGGGGCGACAAGCACTGCGGGGAGGAGTCTGCCTCCAGGCAGTAGCGGGGCACCTCGCGGGTGCCCTGGTTGCGCGCGATGAAAAACTCCCCCGCCTCGTTGCCGATGCTCAGATCCGGCAGACCGTCGCCGTTCAGATCCGGAAACTTGGCGACCAGGTTCAATCCCAGGGAGCGGCCCAGGAAGTGCGGATTCGCCAGCCGGAAAGTGGGCAGCAAGCGATTGCCCTGGTTGGCGAAAAACAGCAAGCGTCCCCTCGCGGAGCCGACGAACAGATCCAGGTCGCCGTCTCCATCGATATCCACCAGCACCGGCGCGGCGTTGTGGCCCACGTCTATCGGGAGCAGTTTCCCGTTATCCTGCTGCGCCGAGATGGCCTCGGTGATCAGCCGGAATGCGGACCGCTTTGCGGTGCCCTGATTTTCGAAGTAGGCGATGCGGCCGTCGCCCCGACCGATGAAGAGGTCCAAATCGCCGTCACCGTCTATGTCCGCCAGGGCCGGTTTCGCCCGATGGAAACGCTCGGCGAACAGCAGGCTTTGCTGGCCGTCCAGCTCGCCATAGTAAACACGCTGCCACGAGTGCACGATGTCCTTCGGCGGCGCCCCATGAACGAGACCCGTCATGCCCGCGGCCAGTAGCAGCAACGCCGCAATCGGTGTGGGCCAAAGGCGGCGCCACAGCCGGCGCATCAGCCATTCCGCAGGGCGCTGCGGCACCTCAGGCGGCTTGTTGGCATTCTTGTTGGCAATCAAGGTGCTGATGATCATTGTCATGCGTAACTCTTCTCGCCCGGCAACTGGATGCATTGCGGCGATTCGATTCGGGAAACGCGCCATAAACGGGGCCAACGGGGCCGGTCAGCGTGCCGGTCCGCGCCGTTATTCCATGCAAAATTCCCACCCGCCCCGCGCGTAGCTCTTTGATCCATCGTAGCGGGTTTCATAATTCCAATCGAATCGAGGGGAATATCCGGTTTGGGTGCCTGGCCGGATTACCGCCAGCCGGCCCGGGCCAACCCCGAGCAGGAACCCGCCGGATCAACGCAATTCAGCTTCACGCGCGGCTCGCGAGGCCTTACCGTATGTACCGCACGACCGCGGTTGAGGGCGCAGTGTATTGTTTTAACTATAAAAAATCACCAAAGCATGGTACACGTCAATTCTGACGCGCGGGATGCACGCAACTGCGGCCTGAGCCGGGCATCAGCATTTACATTATACGTTTAGATTAAACGAGATATATCAGGAGAGGCCCTTTGGCGGTGCGTGGCTGCCGTTCCATGCCATCGGCTGAGCGCCTCGCCAGTTTCATCGGAGCAAGGGCGGCCGGGGCCGGGACAGAGGCCCGGCGTCCCGCCAGCGACACGGGAGCCCATATGAAAGCAGCGCTACGCCGCATCCTGTTTTCCATCGTTACGCGCAACATCGTCACCTTTCTGGTGATCCTCACCCTCGTCGTGGTGCCACTGGTATACCGCTATCTGGGAGACGTGGAGGATCTGATGAGCGACACCATCTCCGTGCAGTTGGCGGGCGTGGCTGAACTGGGCCGGTTTCTGCTGAATGCGGAGGAGGTGGATCAGGTGCGCAACTTGATCTGGTACGAGACCAACGAGTACGAGAACATGGTGCGCACCCTGACAGCGATTCAGCGAAACTTTTCCGTGGACAATGCCGTATTGATGCGACGGCTGCCAAACGGACGCTTCGTATACATGGCCGAC
>JACZVE010000012.1 GCA_022572825.1 SAR324 cluster bacterium | reverse complement strand
GACGAGGAATGGTATCCCCGCCGGCGGCAAATTCAGTCCGACTGTCCGCTGGAGCGGTTGACTCGTTAAGGCGCCCGCAGATGGTTCCATCCCCGAGGCACGATGGGACGGCCATCCAACAGCACGCCGGCGCCTTCCCGCACCTCGCCGATCACGGTCACGTCCGCGCCCTCGAGCTCCGCCCGGCGGTCGGGCGGCAGGGTGAAGAGCAGCTCGAACTCCTCGCCGCTGCCCAAGGCGAGCTGGAGGGGATCCTCGCCGTGGCGCCGGGCAAAGTCCCGCAGCGCCCGGGACATGGGCACCCGCGCGCCCTCGATCGCCAGGCAGGCCCCGGATTGCCCGGCCAGGTGGGTCAGCTCACTATCCAGGCCGTCGCTGATGTCGATGGCCGCGCTGGCCACGGCCTGCAGCAGTGGCACCCGCTCCACGCGCGCGCGGGGGCGCAGGTGGCGCCTGATCAGCGCCCGACTCCCCGCCGAATCGTCGCCGTCCCGGAATGCCCGCAGACCCGCCGCCGCGTCGCCCAGCGTACCGCTTACGGCGATCAGGTGCCCGGGCCTGGCCCCGCCGCGCGGAATGAAGCGGGGCGCTTCGCCCAGCATGAACACGTCGATCACCAGCTCCGAGGCGCCGCTGACGTTGCCTCCCAGCACTTGAAAGCCATAGGATTCGCCCGCCTCGCCCACGCCGTCGTACAGTGTCTCCAACGCCTCCGGCTGCTGGCCAGGCGGCACACCGAGGGAAATCAGGGCGTAGCCGGGCTTCCCTCCGCAGGCGCACACGTCGCTGACGCAGGCGGTGGCCACCTTCCAGCCGACGTCTGCCATGGGTGTGCGGCCGGGGAGAAAGTGCCGGCCGGCCACGGCAACGTCGCAGGTGAGCAGCTGCACACCGCCGCCGTGCGGGATGGCGGCGCAATCATCGCCGATTCCCACCACACCGGCCCCCGTCGGCGTCCGCAGGCGGGCGGCCAGACGGGCGATCAGGTCGAACTCGCCGAGGTTCGATTCATCGTTGCGCATGGGCGAATCAAAAGTGAATGCACTTCGCACCACAATTTCGCGGTGCAGCCTGTATTTTTTAACCGCGTGTTATAACCCTGGGAAATCTACCGCGAATGGTACGCGGATTTCCGACGCGAAGTACATAGGCCGGCACCGATGGATCTCAGCCGGACTGTGGCCGCCGAGCGGTCAGGGCCTCCCGTCTGGCACGCGGTGTAACGATGTCCGCGCCGCCCGGAAAGCCGAATCCAAGGGCGTGCCTGCTCCACCGTGCGTGGTAGGTTTCACCGTTTACGATGCACACCGGCGCGGTGCCGCCGACGCGGCGCCTGCAACGCCGCTGGGCGCCTCACACCTTTGGGCGGTTGCAGACGGCAGGGCATCACGCCGGCGGGATCGGTGGATAATCCGCCACAGTGGCGGATTTTGCTTGTGTGTTCCTGCTATATTCCCTATAGAAACCCTAGGGGGCGGCGTGGTGCCCGATGAGCCCGCCTCGTTGGACGCCAACCGCGGAAGACATGCGCCATCCTGCCATGATGGATCGGGCGGGGCATGGCGGCAGCGGGTGGCTCCTGCGCGGCAGCAACCGTTCAATGCACTCAAGGAGGAGTTATGACAAAGGCAGACTTAATCAAGAACGTTGCGAAAAAAGCCGGTTCCAGCCAAGCCGTCACGGGCAAGGTCATTGACATGGCCCTGGATGAGGTCAAGTCGTTGCTCGCCAAGGGCGGTTCCATCACCTTCACCGGATTTGGCTCCTTTGCGGTTTCCAGCCGAGCCGCGCGCAAGGGGCGCAATCCGCAGACCGGCGCCGTCATGAACATTCCGGCATCCAAAGTTGCACGCTTCCGCGCCGGCAAAGGCCTGCGCGACGCGGTGAGCGGCCGGTAATCCCTCGCACGCTCTCCCAAAGCGGCCCCACAACCACGAACAGCCCGTCTCCCCATTCCGGGGGGGCGGGTTTTTTCGCGCCGCCCGCGGCTCTGCCCTCTCCGCACGATTCGGTTTCCCCATTGCCGCCCCTGCCTGCGCGGTTCCGCCGCAGGCCCACACCCAATCCGGTCTCCGGGTCAAGGAACCAATGGTGTGTATCTTGCAATTTGGTGGGTGCGTAAGTTTGTAAGGTTGCAATCTCAGCAGTCCCGCACCCGCGGCCGATTGCAACGCATTTAGCGGAGACAGGCGCGAGTACACCGTGTCGACACCGTAGACAGGAGGCCCGCTTCCCAGCGATGGGGATGCGCGCGGGCCTCGCGGAGAGAAGGAGGGAACATGCGGGCATCGGAACATACCGTTCAAGGCCACATCAAGCGTCCGGATCATGCCGTACCGCGCAAATATGTCGAGCCGATCCTGTTTCTTGCCGACCAGTTGGCGGGCATGGACAGGATCACGCCACTGCCACCGACGCGGATGGTGGATGTGCTGGCCGAAGCAACGGGACTCCATGACATCCGGCGGCAGCGGTGGTACCGGGAGCTGAACGACGACAAGGCCTGCGAAATGATTGATCTGGAGACGGTGAAAAAGGGCGCGCTGGTCGTGCTCACCTTGGTGATGAAATCCGACACGACGCGTGGAGAAACCGCGAAGGCCTACTTCAGCAAGATCCGCAACCTGCTGGGAGCCGATCCGATCACGGTACCCAGCGACATCGGGGAACATAAGCAGCTTGCCCTGCGTTATCTGAAGAGTTGAAGGGATCGGCCGCGCGCGGCCTGTACGGGCTGGCGCGCAATGCTGTTGCGGATCTGCCCTGGCGGTGGATCCCGGCCGCCGATCCTGCTGCAACGCCCGTGCAGCCGGCGCACCCGCCAGGGCCGCGTATTGGCACAGGCGGCACATGATGCCGGCTCACGGGGCACACGAATTAGGCCCGATCAGGCCCGCCGTTGGGCTCGCGGAGGTGCAGCCGCCGCGGCGATGGCGCATATGACGAGAGACAATCTGCTTATCGACCTGCCGCAGGCAAGCCATGAACCAGGAAAACGTTGCGCCCAAAAGTGGCATCTTTCACCCGCCGCGTGCACTTTCCCGCAAGACCGCCGAGCCGATCCTATATCTGGCCGACAGAATGGCCATGGCCGATCAGGAGGCGGTGCCGCGCGAGATGCGGATGATCGACCTGATCGCTGACGCCGTCGGACTGCCGACGTTCCGTCATCAGCCGTGGTTTCGGGAAATGACGGAGGCGGCGGCGTTGCAGCGGCTCACAACCGATCTGGCCAAGAGGGCCACGTTGGTGGTGCTCTCCCTGATCCTCAAGGCGGACGCAAAGCGAAGACCCGCCGAACAGGCCTACTTTTCCAGGCTCCGTGAGCAGCTTGGCGCCCCTCCCATTACCGTTCCTGTCGACCTGGAGGCGCACAAAAAGCTCGCCTTGCAGTACTTCCAGGATTAAGCCCCCGCCCCGTCCACGCCACGCCGGCTGGGATTGATCGTTGCGCCCATGGGCAGGCCGCGGATTGATTGACTCCTTCTGCAAGCAAATTCGTATACTGTGTTCCGTCCTGGCGGGTTGACCCGTCCGTGAGCGCCGCGGGTGCCGATGCACTCAAGCCGGGAGGCGGTTGCGACGTCGTCCGCGTCGTTTCGTGAAGTCCGTGCCCACGGTGGGCATGGGCAGACAATGATGACGGAAATATGAGGTGATATAAGGGTTGTGAGCCATGAAGATTGCGGTGATGGGTGCGGGTGGGGTGGGCGGTTTTTTCGGCGGGAAACTGGCCAGCGCCGGCCATCAGGTGGCCTTCATCGCACGGGGCGCGCATCTCGCCGCCCTGCAGCGCAACGGGCTGCGTATCGACGGCAGCGCCGGGCAGATCACCCTGCCCAGCGTGACCGCGACCGATGACCCCGCGTCGGTGGGCCCGGTGGATCTGGTGCTGATGACGGCCAAAGCCTACGATCTGCACAGCGCCGCCGGTCAGCTCTCGCCCATGCTGGGGGGGGAGACGGTGGTGTTGCCGCTGCTCAACGGCGTGGATATCGCCGAGCGCATCGGCGCGGTGATCGGCCAGGAGAAGGTGCTGGGCGGGGTTTGTTACATTGGGGCCAGCATTGCGGAGCCGGGCGTGATCAAGCAGGCGGTGGCCATGCAAAAGATCGTGCTCGGCGAGTTTTCCGGGGAGGTCACGCCACGGGCGCAAGCCGTTCACGATGCGCTGCAGGGGGCGGACATACAGGTGGAGCTGTCACGCCAGATCGGCGTGGAGATCTGGAGCAAATACATCTTCATCGCCGCCATGGGCGTGTGCGCGCTCACCGGCTCCGTGCTGGGGCCGGTATTGGCCGACCCGGACACCCGCGCCCTGTTCGTGGGCTGTCTGGAGGAAATCGAGGCACTGGCCCGCAAGAAGGGAATACCCCTCAAGAAATCCATCGTGGCCGACACGCTGAAGTTTGTCGAACAACTGCCGGGGCAGGCCAAACCTTCCCTGGCCCTGAGCCTGGAGCTGGGCCAGAAGCTGGAGGTGGAGGTGCTCAACGGCACCGCGGCGCGTCTGGGCCGCGAGGTGGGCGTCCCGACCCCCATCAATCAGTTCATCTATGCCGCCCTCAAGCTGCGGGCGGACGGCGCGCCCCGGCAGTGAACGCGCGGTCATGAAGGCTGCACCCGCGGTTGCGTGTGCGGGCGCGGGGCCACCTCCGGGCCGTGCTGCCGCGCCCCGACACGACGACGAATGTGCCACCAGCCCCTCCCTGGGCGCAGCCACCGCGCGATGCGTCGGGGTTGGCGTGGCTTCCGTTCCAATATTCGTGGTAAAGTCAGGTTGAACGCCGCTTTCAGGGGCCGTTGGGGAATTCGGCGGTGAACCGTCGGTTGAACTTGAAGGGAAGGCAACGGCGATGCGGAAGGGGAAAACATGGCTCACGGGCCTGCTCATCGCAGTAGCCGCTGCGGCATCGGTGGCGCTGGCTGCGTGCAGCAGCGAGGACGAGAATGGGGGTGTGGGATCGCTGGAAATTCGGCTGTCCGATCTGTCCGCCACGGCGGCGGGATTGAATGCCCTAGTGTCGGAGACCCAGCGGTATGTAACCGGGGTGGAGGCGATCACGGTCACCTTCAGCCGGGTGGACGTTCACAGGTCGGCCAATGCGGGCAACAACGACGCCGGCTGGATCGAAGTGCTGGACAGCAGCCTGCCCTTGGTGGAGCGCACCTTCGATCTGCTGGTGGTGGCCGACGGCAATTTCGACGTGCTGGGCCTGACCGACCTGCCGGCGGGCCACTACCAGCAGGTGCGCGTCATCATCGACGAGGCCACGGTCACAATCAGCGGCAAGACTTCGCCGCTTGCGGTTTCCAGCGGAGCGCAGACAGGGCTCAAGCTGAATCGCAACTTCACCGTTTTCGACGGTCAGGAAACCCGCCTGACCCTGGACTTCGACGCGGAGCAATCGGTGAAGGAAGAGCCCGCCGACTCCGGATTCTATTCGCTGGATCCGGTCATCGGCATCGTGCAGTCGTAGGGATCCTGAGGCGTTGCACGGTTGGCGTGTGGCGCGCAGGGTGACCGCGCTTGTTGCGGAGTCGCGCGGACGCGCGGCAGGAATGCCGGCGCCGGCTGATGGACAGCCCCCTACGTTACGGCAGCCCGTAGTGCCTCGGCCAGCGCGGCCATATCCTCGGGCGCGTTGTACACATTCGGGGACACCCGCAACGAAGTGCCGCGCTGGGAGACGTATACCTTGCGCCTGGCGAGCTGCTCCAGAATCGCGGGGATCAGCCGCGCATTCGGTACGCGGACGCCGAACAGGTGCGCGCCACGCTCTTCGGGCGGATTGACCGTGAACCCGTCGTTGCCGCCCAACGCTTCCTCCAGCTCCCGGCCCAGCCCGGCACAGTATTCCTGGATGGACTCCACCCCCCACTCCAGGATCTGCCGGATGCTCTCGTCCAGCATGGGTACCAGGATGAAGTTTGCGTGCTCGCCCGCGTCGAATCGCCGCGCCCCTGGCTGATACGCGGTCGTGTAGTCGACCAGGCGGGCGAAATCCTCGCTGTCTTCCCGGTTTTGCCAGCTCATCTCAAAGGGCTGCGCGTCGATCAGACGCTCGCCCACCACGGCGAAACCCTGCTGATAAGGCCCCAGCAGCCACTTGTATGCGGCGCACACGAGCAGATCGGGTTGCACCCGCTGAAAATCGAAGGGCAGGGCGCCGATGGACTGCGTGCCGTCCACGATGAACAGCGCCCCCACCTCGCGGGCCCGCGCGCCGATTTCCTCCAGCTCGAAGCGCGTGCCGTCCGTCCAGTGCACCGCGGTAAGCGTGACGACGGCCGTGTTGGCGTCGATCGCCTCCAGAATGCGCGCATTCCAGTTGCGGCCCGTGCTCTGGACGTCCCGGGGCCGCTCCACGATGCGCAGCTCGGCTCCGTCCCGCGCGCAGCGGTCCATCCAGGCGTACACGTTGCTGGGGAACTCCTCGCCCGGCATCACCACGTTGTGCGTCTTGCGCAGATCGAAATTCTGCGAGGCGATCGCGACGCCGTAGCTGACGGAAGGCACCAGTGCCACCTGGTTCGGCTGTGCGTTGATCAGCGTGGCGAAGCGCCGCCGCACCGCCTCGGAGCCGGTGAAGAAGTCCTGCGCGCTGATGCGGGTCGGATTCGCTTTTGCGTGCATCCCCTCGATGCCGGCCGCCTCGACCGACTTCATCAACGGCCCCAGGTAGGCGCAATTGAGGTAATGCGTATCGGGCGGGAGAGAAAAAAGGTCGCGTTGACAGGTCAGCATGCGCTTCGTTCCTCGGCGTGGACGGTCATTCGAATTGGCGGGCCGCATTCCCTACGGTGAATCCATTGTTGCACGCGGGGCTCACAGCGTACACCGTCACTTCGGGTCTCGGCCAGCCGCCGCCGCCTTTCGCACACCGCGGACGCGCGGCGATACGCGAGGTGCAGCCGCACCTTTACGCTTCCGCTTCAAAGTGCTCGGCGATGGTTTCCGCGTCCACTCCATGGGATTCGCACCAATTCCGCGCCTCATCGGGAGTCAAGACGACGATCCCGGAGCCGCCGGTTTGCCTATCGCCAGCAGGCCGGGAATAGCGAGTCATCGGGCCACCACCCCCAGCCAGGAAGAAGCGCCCGTCTTCGGTCTTGTAAAGCGATTCCTCTACATGGCGGAAGTCATTGGCTCCAAATTCCTTGGACGAATAAGCGATTTTGGTGGCCGTTTCGGTATTGTAGGTTATGCCATCGATGACCGCCTTCATGGTCTGTCCGTTTGGTTATTCTAGGTCGGAATGTCCTGGCCTTACTCCCGCTCCAGCTGTCGCGGATGAACGCTGCGGAACTGCCGCGCCACCTGCTGATAATCCGGCGGCGCGTAGCGGTCCAGCGATCCCAGCCGCTTGGCCCCCAGCAGCTTGCGCAGCGAGCGTGTATCTCCGCCGCGCTCGGCGAAATGCCGCGCCGCCAGGTGCCGCAACAGCGAAGGCCGCGGTGGCAGGCCCGCGCGCTCCATTTCCCGGCCGACCTCACGGGAGAGCCTGGCCGGGCTGCAGGGCAGGCCCCGCGCATCCACCCAGAACGCCGCCCCGCGGCGCTCGGCCGTGGCCGCCTTGCGAAGCCCGAGATAGCGCCTGGCCCGCTCCAGGCCGGGCGCGGAGAGGGGCAGTTCCCAGGTGCGCTCCGGCGTGGCGATCGTGATCGCGGCCGCGCGGGCGTTCACCCGCAGGGATTTGATCCGGTAGACCACCGAGGGGCGCAAGGCGCCGCCGTAGAACAACTCCAGCAGCAACAGCCTGCGCGCCGCCGCCAGGTTTTGGCCGGCAACGTGCTGGTGGGCAACCTCTGGGCCGGCAAGGCCTGGATCGGGCGCCTCGAACAATTTGCGCACGGCCGCCTCCTCACCCACCGGTGCCGTTTCCACGCGCGGCGGCACCCTGGGCTTCAGGGAGCGCACCGGGTTGGCTTCCACGTAGCCCCGCTGGTGTAGAAACGCGAAGAAATTGCGCAACGCGCTGGCCTGCTGCGCGATCGAGGCGCTCTTCCAGCCGCGCCCTTGCTTGAGATGATTGAAGTAGATTTCCAGGGCCCGCTTGTCCAGGTGCGCGAGCTTCCAGTCCGCCGGCAGGTACAGCTCCCCGGGGTGCGCCCGGCAGACCGCCATAAGCGCCCGGGCGGCGTTCAGGTAGCTGCGCCGGGTTGCCGGCGCCATGGACTGTTCCGCCCGCAAAAAGCGGTCGTACTCGTCAAATATCTTGGCGTGCCTATCCTCCCTTTTCAGCATAGTCGTTCGAGTCGGGTTATGTCATGTTTCTGTTTTTATTGTGTTTTGCCTCACCACCGGCCCCTCTCCGTGGAGAAGGGTGCCATACTGCTACGATTGATGCGCGTCCGTTGGGAAAGCCCAGAATTTCTTTTCGGTCGGTTACGCCTCTCCATGAAATGGAAATGGGGGTTGCGGGGGGGGAGGCTTCACAAACGGAAACACATTCTCAAGCGCGAATTACACCGGCGGCTTGCTGAGCTGATGGATCAGGCAATTTATTTCGTTATCATTTCGCGTAGGACACTCGCTAATTCGGAACAGCCGCATCCGGGCAGCCCGGCGGATTGTCGCGCAGCTTCCTGCTCCGCCCATCGTACCACACCCCGCGAGCGCCCGGAGCGACCCCCTGCTGGCAGCCATCACGCTACCACCGATCCGCGGCAGCCGCGACCCGCTGACCCGCCAAGGCAACTGCTTACGTCCATAACCGCCGATGAACGCGGATCGACCTCGCTGTGGGCTGCGCCGGGTATGCCGCGCCGTGTATGCTGCGCCAGGTATCCTGCCCCGTGCAGCCTGGGAGACGAAAGCGGCTTGATCTTTTTGCAGGCCCCCGGATAACCTACCAGGGGAGTCAGCGATGCGTTGCCGGCCGGTGACTTCACCGAGTATGCCCCGCGCACCGAATGGGCGCGGCGGCCACACACCCCCACCCCGGGCAACGAGGGGCCAGGAAGGCCCCTTCCTCCGCAAGGAGCACCATGAGGCTCAAAAACGTCAGATTGTGCGGCTTTAAGTCGTTCTGCGACAGCACGGACTTCGCCTTCCTGCAACAGGGCATCACGACGGTCGTCGGCCCCAACGGCTGCGGCAAGAGCAACGTGGTCGACGCGGTGCGCTGGGCCTTGGGCGAACAAAGCCCGCGCCTGATGCGCAGCAACTCGATGAGCGACGTGATCTTTTCGGGCAGCGCCAGCCGCAAGCCGGTGGGCCGGGCGGAAGTGACCCTGCTGTTCGACAATTCGCAGCGCACGGCCATTGAGAAGTACAACGAGTTCGCGGAGATCTCGGTGACCCGCCGCCTGTACCGCTCGGGGGAGAGCGAGTACCTGATCAACAAGATGCCCTGCCGTCTGATGGACGTGCGGGATCTGATGATGGATACGGGCGCGGCCGGGCGCTCCTACTCGGTGGTCGAGCAGGGCCGCGTGGAAGAGTTCGTGACCGCCTCGGCCCAGGAGCGCAGGGCGTTCATGGAGGAGGCGGCCGGCATCGTGCGCTACAAAACCAAGCGCATCGCCGCGGAGAGAAAGCTGGAGCAGACGCGCCAGAACCTGCTGCGGGTCGAGGATGTGCTATCCGAGCTGAATCGCCAGGAAAGTGCGCTGCGCAGGCAAATGCAGAGCGCGCAGGAGTTCCGGGCGCTGCAGGCGGAGGTGAATCTGCTCAAGGGCAGCCTGACGCGGCTGCGGCACGGCAACAGCGCCCGCGCCTGCCGCGAACAGGAGCAGCAGCTGGAGGCCCTGCGAGAGGATAGCAGCGACGTTCAGTCCGTGCTGGCCGGGCTGGATGCCCAGCTTGCACAACTGGACCTGGAGCAGACGCGCCAGGAACAGGCGTTGCGGGAATGCCGCGGGGACCTGCATCGCAAGGAGCGCGACATCCAGCAGGTGGAGACCAACCTGGCCTTGCAGCGCCAGACCGTGGACAACACCCGGGCCTGGAGCGCGCAGCTGGGGCAGTCCATGGAAGAATCGCAACAACGCCTCCAAGATGCCCTCGCCCAGCAAAAGGCTCAAGAAGATGAGGTGGGCTTGCTGGAGAAGCAGGCCGAGTCGATGCAATTGGTGTTGGTGCGGCAGGAGCAGGATCACGACGAACGCCGGATGGCGGCGCAGGCGCTCACGGAGCGGGTGGATGCGCTGCGGGAACAACTGATCGAATGCCACACCGAGCTCACGGGCAATGAGAACCAGCAGGCGCTCCTGGCCGAGCGGCTGCGCGAGGACGAGCAACGCCGCGGCAGTGTCGAGGAGCGGAAAAACGCCGCGCGCGGCGAACTGAAACGGCTACGGGACGATCTGGCCGCCTGCCGTTCCCGAGCGCGCGCAAGCGATGCGGCTCTGGTATCGGCCGACGCCCATCTGCAAGCTCTCGCGGCCGCGCTGGAGGAGCAGCAGCGGGGGCTGGAGCGCCACCACGAGGCGGAAGCGGAAACCAGCGGAGAGCTGTTGCAATGCCGCTCGCGGCTGCAGTCCCTTTCGGAAATCGAGGCCGGCCACGAGGGATTTGGCCAGAGCGTCCGCACATTTCTCGACTGGCTGGGCGATCATCCCGATCAGCGAGGGCAGCTCGGCATCGTCGCGCCGTTGGTGGATCTGATCACGGTGCCCCGCGAAATCCTGGACTGGGCGGGGGATTACCTCGCGTTGCACCTGGAGACGATCGTCATCGAGTCCACGGCCGCTCTGCCGCGATTGGCCGAGCGGCTGGAAGAACTGCAGGTGGGCGGCGTGTGCTTTCTGGCGCTGGATGCCCTGCCCAACGGCGGCGAGGCCGCTCCCAGCGGCGGCAGCAACGGCCACCCGGCGCTCGCCGGGCTGCTCTCCGTCGCCCCGCAAGGGAAGGCGCTCGGCGAGGCGCTCTTCGGCGCCACTCATCTGCTGCCCGCCGGCACGTCGCCGCACCCTCTGCCGCGGCCTTTGGGAGCGGGAAGGGAGTGGCTGTCCCGCGATGGCGCCCTGCACATCGACGCCAAGGCCCGGGTCACCCTCGGCAAACCAGGCGCACCGGCGGCGGGGGTGTTGCACCGCCGGGCGGAAATCGCCGCGCTCGGGCAGCAGGTGGTGCGCCTGGAAGAGGCAGAGCGCGAATTGCGGGCAAAGGGCAAAGAGCTGACGGCGTGCCTGCTGGAACTGCAGACACAGCGGCGCGCGGGGGAGGCGCAGGCCCGCGACCTTTCCCTCGCCGGCAAGGAGCTGGAGCAGGAGCTCGCCCACGGTGACCGGGAGTGCCTGCGAATCGAGCAGGTGTGCGAATCCCTGCGGCGGGAGGCCGAGCAGTTCGAGCAGGAGCTGGGCCGATTCCGCCAACAGCAAGGCGAGCTGGCAACAGCAGCCGTCCGCTGGCGGGACAAACGGGAACGCCTGGAAAGCGAGCTTGCCGCTTCCCGTGGCGACCAGGAACAAGCGAGCGCGGCATTGGCCGAGGCGGGGGACGCACTCACCGATCGCAAGGTGGAGCATGGCCGGACGTCCTCGCGGCTGGAGGGACTGCGCGCGCGCCGGATGGACCTGGAGCGGGAGGCGGAGGAGGCGGCCGCCAAGCGGGAGGAAACACAAGGCGCACTGGCCGAGCAGCGGGGCAAGCACGAGGCCGCCGCCGAGTCGATCAAGGCGCTCACCGTGGCGTTGCTGACCCACCAGCAGGCAATGGACCACCTTCGCGGCGTGGAGCGGGAGCGCCAACAGGGGTTCGAGGGGTTCAAGGAGCGGCATGGCGCGGTCGCGGAGGAGATCGCGGACGCTCGCCGCCGTTATGAGCGGAGCCAGGGAAAAATCCACGAGGTGGAGCTGGCGCTGACAGCGGAGAAGCTGCGCATGGAACAGTTCGCCGCGGAGTTGGCCGCACTGCCGGCCGCGGAACCCGATGCTCCGCAACCCGCCGCTGAGCGCACCCTGGAGGCCAAGCTGTCCGCGGCGCAGGCCCGGCTCAGCCGGATGGACGGGGTCAATCTGGGCGCGCCGGAGGAGTACGAGGCGCTGGACGCAAGGCTATCGTTCCTGAGAGGACAGCAGGCCGACCTGGACCAGGCCATCGCCGATCTGGAGGCATCCATCCGGCGCATGAACAAGGAATCGCGGCGGCGCTTTCGAGAAACCTTCGAGAAGGTCGACCAGCGATTTCAGGCGCTCTTCCCGCAAATATTCGGGGGTGGGGAGGCGCGGCTGGTGCTGACCGAATCGGACGATCCACTGCTGGCGGGCGTGGACATCATCGCCCAGCCGCCGGGGAAAAAACTACAGAACCTCAATCTGCTGTCCGGCGGCGAGAAAGCACTGATCGCCATTGCGCTGATTTTTTCATTTTTCCTGTACAAGCCGAGTCCGTTCTGCCTGCTGGATGAGGTCGATGCGCCCCTTGACGACGTCAACGTGACCCGTTTCAACCGGCTGATCAAAAGCATGACAGAACATTCACAATTTATTATTATTACTCACAACAAGCGCACCATGGAGGTCGCGGATCGTCTGTACGGCGTGACCATGGAGGAAGCTGGCGTATCCAAGATCGTTTCAGTCAATCTCGCGGGACAAACGTAGACGGCGAGGGACCATGAACGGCTGGAAGAAGCGGACTCCGCGCTGGTGGTGCACAGTAGGGCTGGGTTGGCTGTTGCTTATCGCTCCAGCGCAAGGCTCAGCCGAGGTCGACCCCGAAGATTTGGCCAACCGCATTGCTGATTCCCTCAAGCAGAACCTGACCGACACGAAGTATCAGACCGTCGCCATTTCCCGCATCAAACAGGTGGGAGCGCACTATGACGTGGAGGATCTGATCGACTTCACCAACGTCAAGATCGTGCGCGGCCGCCGGCTGCGGGTGATCGACCGTTCGAAGCTGGAGTTGATCCTCAACGAACAGCAGGTGCAGCTCTCGGACTTCGTATCGGCCCAGAAATATCAGGAACTGGGCAAGCTGACGGGGGTGGACATCTTCATCTATGGAACGTTTTACAAAGACGCGCTGGTGATGAAGGGGATCGATGTGCAGAACTCGGCCATCGTCTGGGCCGACGTCTTTCCCCTGACGGAAAATCCGGTTCAAGCCGCCTATCTCCAATCCCTCGGACAGGGAATGGTGCAGTCGCTGGAAAAGGACCTGGATCGGCTCCGAAAAGCGCGCATCCAGCTGGTCAGTTTCTGGGATCTGGAGACCGACGAGAGTTTCTCCGCGCAGGCCGTGATGGACTTTCTCTCCGTGGCGATCACCAAGAAAGGCGACTTCAAGGTGGTGGACCGGGAGAATATCAAACTCATCACCAAAGAGCAGCAGCTTAACCAAGCCGTCTTCATCGACGAGAAAAGCGCCAAGCAACTGGGGGAGCTCTACGGAGTGGACGCGTTTATCTACGGGGGAATCAAGCGCCGCCGCGACGGTACGTATCTGGCCTCCCTGAAAATGCTCAATATATACAACGGCGTCATCGAATGGGCGGATTTAATCCGGATGGGGGCCAAGCGGCAGGCCGCCACCGGCGGCACCGCCGCCGGTGGCAAGCAGGGACCACCCGGTATGGTGCTCGTTGCCGAGGGCGCGTTTTTGATGGGCGTCAATAAAGGACCCCGCATCTCCCAGCCGCTGCATCGCGTCAAGCTGTCCGAATTTTTCATCGATGAGACGGAAGTTTCCAACGCCGAGTACGAGAAGTTCGTAAAGGCAAAGGGTTATCGCCACCCGGTGGGCTGGGTGCAAGGCAGCTATCCGGAAGGCCTCGCCGATCATCCGGTGGTGGGCGTGAACTGGGAGGATGCCCGGCGCTTTTGCGCATTCGTCGGCAAGCGGCTGCCTTCGGAGGCCGAGTGGGAAAAGGCGGCCCGCGGCTCTGCGGCCCTGAAGTATCCCTGGGGCAGCGAAGTTTTTTCCCCCAGCTTCACCGTTACGCGGGAATCGGGCCGCAAGGCCTCGGTGCCGGCCCACCAGAAAACCCGCGACCTCAGCCCCTATCGGGTCAAGCATCTGGCGGGAAACGTGCGCGAATGGGTGCAGGATTCCCTGCGGCCTTACCGGAAAAACGCGAAAATTTCCGATGCGCGCATCGGCCGCGAGCGCGTCGTGCGGGGAGGGTCGTGGGCCACCGACTACCGGGCGGCAGCGGGCTTCCATCGCGGCTCCAGCAATCCCCGGCTGGCCTGGCAGGATTTAGGATTCCGGTGCGCCATGTAGTTGGAGTGAAGTGCCGAACACCGTGGGGCGATCTAGTTGTTCAGATTGGGGGGCAGCGGTTCCAGCTTGCCTATGGCAATGTCGGCCATTTCCCGCACCAGTTTGTTGTCGTCCCGGCCCGCCATCTCCCTGAGTTGGCCATTGAACTCGGTCAGGCCGCACTTGAGGATGGTCTGGATGATGTGCCAGCGGACAATCGGGTCGGGATGTGCGAGATAATCGGCCAACAGCTTCGTGGCGCCGGGATCCTGGATCTTCTCCAACGCGCGGATAACCGACAACGTCAGAAATTCCCTTAGCCCTTCATCGTGGCCTTCCTCTTCGGGGTTGTTCTTGCGCCCCCGGCGGCCAAACAACTTGCCGGTGAGGCCCCTCTTGATGCCGAGCAGGCCCAGCAGCACGGGGGCGGCCTTGGGGTTTTTGGCATCGCCCAGCGCGTCGATGATCGTTTCCAGGAAGAGGGGATTGCTGGTTTTGTGCTTTTCCATCAACGCGATCAGCTTATTCACCGCGGACGGCTGCCCGTTGCGTCCCAGGGCAGTTATGGCGTACATGGAGACCGAAGGTTTTTCCGCCTCGGAAAGTTCCAGCAACAAGTCGAGGGGAATCTTGCCGGAACGCTCGTAATCGCTCAGCCGGTTCATTGCGTTGTTGCGCTTATCCGCGTCACCGCGCGTCAACTGCTCCACCAATCTCTCCAACTCATGGAGGGTGGAGCGCGGCAGCTTCACTGTCATCGTCGCAAATCTCCGGTGATTGCCCAGTCATTCATTCCGCGCCCCTGGCAGCGGCCGCCGGCCCTCTGCGGAAACCGCCCTGTATCCAGCGCGCCATGAGCGCTCTCCGCGTAGGCACCGGCTTCGATGCACACCCGCTCGTCGCCGGAGGGCGTCTGATCCTGGGCGGCGTGACCATTCCCCACAGCCACGGCCTGCAGGGGCATTCGGATGCCGATGTGCTCTTCCACGCGGTTGCGGATGCGCTGCTGGGCGCCGCGGCATTAGGCGATCTGGGCCGCTTCTTTCCGCCGCGGGACCCGCGCTACGCCGGGGCGGACAGCGGGGTGCTGCTCTCCGGGATCGTGGAGCGAGTGCGTCTTGGAGGCTGGCGCACCGGGAACCTGGACTGCACGGTTATCGCCGAACGCCCCACGCTCGCCCCCTACATGCCGGCCATGCGCTCGAATCTGGCCCGGCGGCTCGGCGTCGCGGAAGCATGCGTTTCGGTGAAGGCAACCAGCACCGATGCGCTGGGCTTCACCGGCCGTGGCGAAGGGATTGCCGCCCAAGCCGTGGTGCTGTTGGAAGCCCTGGAGTCCGCGCCCTAGATTTCTGTAATTCAATGCCTCCGGCGGGCAAGGGACGCACCGCCTGCGAGTCGCGCGCCGCTTCCCTGAAAGGGGAGCGCCTTTCTTCCCCCGCAAAAAGGTTTCGCTTTTTAATGCAATGTGCCTATGCCCTAGTGTGGTGACTCAGAAATTCATTTAATCATTCATCGTGGCGACTGTCAGCCGAGCAGAATTTCTCTAAGGCGCTGATATTTTCCGACAAAACCTCACCCCCCCGGCCCCCTCTCCGACGGGTGTCTATACGGAACACCGGGAGAGGGGGAGCTACCTATGCGCGTACCCGGGTAATGCCGTCCACTTCGCCCCTCTCCGCATCGGAGAGGGGCAGCGGGCGTCAGCCCGCGGGGTGAGGTTTTGCCGAGGGCAGCAAAACCAATCGCATTCCTTTATATTTTGCAGGAACTTCTGAGTCAGGACACTAGGGGTATAGGCATTTTTCCAGAAGTCGGATCTTCGCACAGTTACGATATGGAACCGATGGACCTGCAAGCATTCAAGGAGCGGTATCCCCGCTGGCTGGAAGAGGTGCGGCCACTGCTGGAGGCCGCCAACTGGAAGGAATCCTTCAAGACCTATCCCTATGTCGTGAACGAGGACAGCCCCTGGACACCGCTGCGCAAGGAACTCGCGCAATGCCGTGTGGCGGTGCTCACCACGGCCGGGCTGTACATGGACGGCGATCAGCCGCCGTTCAAGGCCGCAAGCATCGAGGGAGACTGGACTTTCCGCGAGCTGCCCGACGACGTGGGCGCCGCTCAACTGGCGATGGCCCACGACCACTTCGATCACACCGTGGCGGAGACGGACCTGAACACGGTCTATCCCATCGACCGCCTCCGCGAGCTGGTGGCCGAAGGCGTCATCGGCGGACTGGCCTCGCGCCACTACAGCATCTCGGGCTACTGCACGCGGGCGGACCTGGTCGCGGAATACTCCGCGCCCGAGATCGCCGCGCGGATGCGGCAGGACCGCGTGGACGTGCTCTTCCACGTCCCCGTGTGACCGGTGTGCAATCAATCCGGCGGATTGATCCAACGGGCGGTGGAAGCGGCGGGCATTCCCACCGTCGCGGTTTCCACCATGAAGCAGTCGGTGGAACGGGTGAAGAATCCGCGCACCGTCGTGGTGCGCTTCCCGCGCGGGGCCACCATCGGGCCGCCGAACGATATCCCGCTGCAACGCCGGGTGATTCTGGACGCGCTGGAAGTGCTGCGAACCGCGCGGGAGCCGGGCACGCTCCTGGAGCTGCCCCATCGCTGGCCAGGCGGATAGCAAGCGCCACCGGCCTGGTAAGGCTCGATTATTCTGCCTCCGGCGGGCAGGGGCTCCGCCCCTTGAAATGCTTGCGAATCGCGCCTTGAATCGCTTGCGAGTCGCGCGATGAACCGCTTGCGAGTCGCACGATTCTTCCCCGGCAGGGGCCGGTTGGGCCCTGCATCCCACCAAAGCCGGAGCTTCGCCAATGGCCCAGCCCCGGCGCTTTATCGGGGGGTCTGGGGGGGGCCGCGGCGCTTGCGCATCGCGCGCCGCTTCCCCCAGATAATACTTTCGTGAATAATCCAGCCTAGTCTTTCCCGAAATGCGTTCACAGGAGACACCGCCATGAAAGCGATGCTCGCTACAGCTTGGGAGAGGTCTATGATGCGGACCATGCTGCACATGCCCAAGCCCTGGGTGGCCTGGCTGGCCGTGCTCATCCTCGTCAATCTGGCCGGCGGGCTGTATTACTTCGGCTCGCTGGAGGGCAAGCTCGTGGTGGCCGCTTTTTTTGGGGCGATCATCGTGATGGAGGCCATCTACAAGGCCAAAGGATTCGTGCGCCTGCTGGGGTTGGGCCACATATTCTGGGTGCCGCTGGTGCCCTGGCTGTGGATGCGCTACGCGGACGCGCCGGCGGACGGTGGCTTTCGGGCCTGGCTGGTGGCGGTGATGCTGATGAACACCCTCTCGCTGATCATCGACGCCATCGACGTGGTGCGCTACGCCAGGGGCGAGCGCACCCCGACAATCACCCTGCCCGAATGATCGTTCTACGGGTGCCGCAGACCACTTCGGGATTAGGAATTCAGCGGTGCCAGCTGAGCCATTTCGCGAACAGACTCTTTACCACCGGTGTCAGACGCGTTCGGTTGAAGGCGTCCGCCGCC